>JALVLE010000269.1 GCA_027033555.1 Caldifarciminota bacterium
CCATGGTAACAGGGTCGTATGACACACCCGGGACAGCAGAAGGTGTTTTTGTATCAGGTGATTACGCGTATATAGCAGATGGAGACTCAGGATTAAGAATAATAAATATTACCAATCCCTCATTACCTTCTGAAACAGGTTATTATGACACTCCCGGATACGCCTATAAAGTCTCTGTTTTTGGGGATTCTGCTTATGTGGCTGATGGACCAGGCGGTTTTCGTGTAATTTCACTTGTAAATCCATCTTCACCGCAAGAAGTAACATACTACTCAGACGGAAATGAGGCAGTAGGAGTCTTTATGGAGTTCTCATTTTCTACCGATTTTTTTGCTCACATAGTATATAAGAACTACGGTATCAAGATATTGATTTATAACTACTACTGGGATTATTATAGTGTTTGGTATGAAATCCCAATAGCTGATGCTCAATCCTATGACTTAGGGGTAGTAATTAAAGATATTCTTTCTGATTATTATGAAGCAGTGGCTGAAGGGGAGAGGGGATTAGAAATATACGAGGTCCGGACGTACGAAGTAAAAGAACCATCTAATGAAAGAATTTCCTCTAAAATAACACTTGAGAGCAGCATAATCAAAAACTACATTACTTTAAACTTCCAGCAGCCATTGAAAGATGATATAACTATAGCGATTTACAGTATTGATGGAAGAGAAGTTAAAAAATACTTAATCAGCCCAGAGAGAGCAGAAACAGGCAGAAGAATAAGGATACCTGTTCAGGGAATGAGAAGTGGTGTTTATCTATTGAGATTAAAAGGAAAAAACATCGCAATAACCAGAACAATTGAAATAGCCCACTGACAGAAAACCCGCACATTTTGTATGGGCTAATAGCAGAACTTTTGAAAATTCTCTCAGTTTACCCTATAATCTAACTTATGAAATTCATAATCATAGGCTTTGTTATAATCATACTTTACCTGATTTACCTTTACAATTCCCTTGTTAAATTACGCGTAAGGGTTAAAAATGCCTGGTCTCAGATTGATGTTCAGTTAAAAAGAAGACACGACCTCATTCCAAACCTCGTTGAAACAGTGAAAGGCTATGCAAAGCACGAAAAAGAACTCTTTGAGACCATAGCAAAATACAGATCAATGGCTGAAAATGCCCGAACTATGAAGGAAATAGGAGACAGTGAGGGAAAATTAACAGAGGCTGTAAGGAAACTTATTGCCATGGTAGAGAATTATCCTGAACTTAAGGCAAATGAAAACTTTCTCCAGCTTCAAGAAGAGCTTGTATCAACGGAAAATAAAATTGCGTTTGCAAGGCAGTTTTACAATGACATGGTTATGAAATACAATACAAAAATAGAGTCTTTTCCATCCAATATAATAGCAAAACTTTTTCATTTTAAAAAGGCGGAATTTTTACTATTCCCCGGGGAAAGACAGAACGTAGCCGTGGAGTTCTGAAATGGATTTTTATACCATTGCGGAAAGGAACAAAAGGAGAACAGTTTTTCTGATATTAATATTTACAGCTATTCTCGCCTTTCTTGGTTATATGCTTGATTTTTATTATTTCGGCAATAGGTACCCTTATATGACAATATTTGCCATCTTCATAGGAGGCTTCCAGGCACTCATTGGATATATAGCCGGAGATAAGATGGTTCTGCACTCTGTAAGAGCCCGTCCTGCAGACCCAACAAATTTTAAAGAAAAGCAATTGATTAACATAGTAGAGGAATTGTCGCTTGCCGCAGGGTTGCCAAAACCAAAAGTCTATGTAATGGACGATCCATCACCAAATGCTTTTGCCACAGGAAGAGACCCTGAACACGCTTCCGTATGTGCAACTACAGGCCTTCTGGATATGATGAATCGGGAGGAACTTCAGGGTGTAATGGGACATGAACTCACACACATAAGAGAAAGGGATATTCTCATTATGACTATGGTCGCAGCCCTCGCAGGGGCAATAGGAATACTTGCTGCTATCTCACGCAATCTTATGTATTTCGGCGGAGGAAAGAGAAGAAAAAGCAGAGAATCAGAAGAAGGGGGAAGCGCAGGTCTCGTAATCTTTATAATCTACATAGTGCTTGCTATACTGGCGCCGCTAATTGCAAGACTTCTCGCCCTTGCTGTATCACGTGCAAGGGAGTATACAGCTGATGCAGGTAGTGCTGAACTTACAAGGAATCCCCTTGCACTTGCAAGTGCTTTAAGAAAAATTGCAGGAGCTCCTCCTTTGCAAATTAAAAACCATGGGGTTGCTCATCTTTTTATTGCAGACCCATATAAAAAGAAAATCAATGAAAAAGACTCTTTGTGGGCCAACCTCTGGGCAACTCATCCCCCTATCCAAAAACGTATCACGTTGCTTGAACAAATGGCACACAAATATATGTAAACGCCTCATACTTTGATTGGTCTCGGTGTATCCTTTAAAATAAAAAATAAAATTAATAAAAGGGGGACACAATGCAGCAATTAATCCTTTTTCTCGCTTTAATTTCAGGTACTGCAAAAATAGCTATACTACACCATGCCAATCAGTCTATTGCTGACAACGGCTCCTATGCCATGAGACCAGGAGATTACGGATACAACGGTAACTCATTTCACAGAATTCTTGACACACACGAATATTATCATTTTCCTGTTGACCTGCACATGTCAGGAGTGCTGGCGCAGTCCTATGGATGGATGAGAAATGATAGAGGCCTTCTTGACAGAATGAGAAATGACGATATAGTTTACATAGTAGGTGGAACCTACGCAGAACACATAATGCCCTATGTGGACAGGGAAATGAACGAATTTTCCCTGTGGTATGTTCAGGACGTTTATAAAAACCTTATAAAAGAGGTGGGATGGCCTGATTACCCCAATGTCATCTGGATACCTGAAAGGGTTTTTAAGGACCAGACCGGAATGCCTTATTCACTTATAAAGATTTTGAATGATAAATACGGTAAATGGGGACACGCCTCAAACGGACAGTGGGTTTACATGCCACCTGTTATTGTTCTTGACGACCATGTTGTGGGGTGGTATCACAGTTATTATCATGATGGTACACGCTGCGATAATCCCTTTAAAATTCATCAGATGTTTGACAATGAAGGCAACAGGGTTTTTATAATATTCATTTCTAAAACAGCGAGAGACAACCTTGTATGGCAGGATGTGTCCAATACTGACAATCCACTTCATCAACTTCTCTGGAATCTCCACAACTCACCTGACCAGGAGCAGGTGGTATTATACGCAGATGACTGGGAAAAGGCTGCAGGGGTTGCAGGATGGGACTTTGGACACCCGGGT
>JALVLE010000270.1 GCA_027033555.1 Caldifarciminota bacterium
AAGGGGAGGGGTGCAAGCCCCGAACCGAAGCCCCGGTAAACGGCGGCCGTAACTATAACGGTCCTAAGGTAGCGAAATTCCTTGTCGGGTAAGTTCCGACCTGCACGAATGGCGTAACGACTGGGCCGGTGTCTCGGCGAGGGGCCCGGTGAAGTTGTAGTGGTGGTGAAGATGCCATCTACCCGCGGCAGGACCGAAAGACCCCGTGAAGCTTTACTGCAGCCTGGCGTTGGGTCTTGGCATACCATGTGTAGGATAGGTGGGAGCCTGGGAAGCGGGGGCGCCAGCTCCCGTGGAGGCGCCGGTGAAATACCACCCTTGGTATGTCGGGATTCTAACCCTGCTCCCTGGAACGGGAGAGGGGACAGCGCTTGGTGGGCAGTTTCACTGGGGCGGTGGCCTCCTGAAGAGTAACGGAGGCGCCCAAAGGTCCCCTCAGCACGATTGGCAACCGTGCGTTGAGTGTAAGGGCAGAAGGGGGCCTGACTGTGAGGCCGACAGGCCGAGCAGAGGCGAAAGCCGGGCCTAGTGATCCGGCGGTCCCGAGTGGAAGGGCCGTCGCTCAGCGGATAAAAGCTACTCCGGGGATAACAGGCTGGTACCGCCCGAGAGTTCACATCGACGGCGGTGTTCGGCACCTCGATGTCGGCTCATCCCATCCTGGGGCTGGACAAGGTCCCAAGGGTTGGTCTGTTCGCCCATTAAAGGGGTACGTGAGCTGGGTTCAGACCGTCGTGAGACAGGTCGGTCCCTATCCGCCGCGGGCGTAGGGCACTTGAGGGGAGCTGCCCCTAGTACGAGAGGACCGGGGTGGAGAGACCTCTCGTGAACCAGTTGTCCCGCCAGGGGCATTGCTGGGTAGCGACGTCTCTAAGCGATAACCGCTGAAAGCATCTAAGCGGGAAGCGTACCCCAAGATTAGGTGCCCCTCTTCTGGCTTTGCCAGAAGGTAAGGCCCCCGGAAGACTACCGGGTTGATAGGCCGCAGGTGTAAGCCCAGCAATGGGTTGAGCCGAGCGGTACTAATAGGCCGAGAGCCTTAGCCATCTACCTCAACCCACTTTTCTGTCTTACTTTTTATATTATAATAGGCGGGCTATCATACCCAGGGGGCCACACCCGGTAACATACCGAACCCGGAAGTTAAGCCCCTGGAGGCCGATGGTACTGCACCCGCGAGGGTGTGGGAGAGTAGGTTGTAGCCCGCCTTTTTATTTTTTTAATATTCCAGATTTTCAGAATCAGTATTACCTTTGAATTTATGTATAATTTCCGGAGATGGACGTGCAAATAAATAGCCCTGTACAAGCTCTATCCCAAAATCCTTTAGTACATCCAATTCCTCTTTTTTCTCAACTCCTTCTACAATAATTTTGGATTTTATTCCGGAGGCAAAGTTAATGAGAGACTTAAGGAGCTCTCTTTTTATAAAGCTCTTGTGGATGTCAATAATAAGGGATCTATCGTATTTTAGATATTGAGGTTCAAGTTGCGCAAGAACTTCAAGGGAGGAGTAACCTGTGCCCACATCATCTATTGCTATTGAAAACCCCATTTTTCTCAGAGTCTTTACAGAGGCTTTGAAAAAAGACATATTTGTTATAGCGCTTTTCTCCGTTATTTCAAAGACAACTTGTTGAGGAGATATATCCTCAACTTTTAGCCAGCCAAGTATGTACCGAATTTCTCTGGAGAGATTTTGTAGGTAAAGAGAACTTGTGTTCATAAAAAGCTTCTTTTTACCAATATTCTTTGCAGAGCTTATTGCTTTTTTGACCGCAAGCCTTTCAAGATCAATAAGACATCCAGACTCCCGGGCTATTTGAAAAAGGAGCGTAGGTGCCCTGTAGAACGCAGGTAGGGTACCTCGTGATAAGGCTTCATATCCATAAATACTGTGGTCCTTTAAGTTTATAATTGGCTGAAAAAATATTTCAAGTGCTTCTTTTTCAATTAGTTCCCTGATTTTAATGTAATTTCTTCTGTTTCTGAAAGGATTCTCAGATTTTCGTATGGCCTCACGTAGTGCCCTTTCAATGGACCTTTCCAATCTTATTATGGGTTGCTGGAAAATAAAGGAATATCCAAAGCGCGGCTCAAGGGCGTAAGCGAGTTTTGGGCCATACCTGTTTTTTACAAATTCAGTAATATTTGTTCTGAAGAAGAAGCCAAGTTTTTTTAAATCCTCTTCTCCAGATTCTGCAACAAAAATTATGAAAGATTCTCCCCTTGCAAAATGTTTATAAATTGCGTGGGTTATGTCTTGTTCCCTCAGCCACTTTTTGATATTCTGGCTTATATAATCAATTAGGTTATCATATACCTCCCACCCGTATTCTTCTTCTATTTCTTCTCCTCCTTCAAAATAAATATACAAAAGGCCTACAGGACCCTGCTCAAGGAGACTTCTTACCTTTTCTATACTGAGATGGACAGTTTCAAGATGACTAATTTCACAATTCAATATTGATTTGTATTTAAGCCATTCAATGCGAATTTTGTTTTCTTTTTTACTACTCATTTATTTAATACTTCCCTCACTTTTGCCACAAGTTCATCTGGATCAAAGGGCTTTGTTATATAATCCGTGGCTTTTTCTTTAATGGCTGTAAGTTTATCAACCCTTGAGTCTTTTACTGTTACCATAATTACAGGCAGGTTTTTTGTATTTTCACCCGCTCTTATCATTTTAAGTGTTTCCCATCCATCAACTTCAGGCATCATAACATCTAATAATACGCAGTCCACTTGATAGTCCATTAAAAATTGCAAAGCGTCTTTGCCGGATGGCATGGTTATCACATCATATCCTTCTGATGAAAGGGTAGTATAAATGAGGTTTCTTACATCCTCATCATCGTCTATTACCAGAATCTTTTTTGACATCTCCCTCCCCCCCTTTCACTGGTAATAAAATTTTAAACAGTGTGCCCTTCCCCTCTTCACTTTTTAGCTGGATTATACCTCCATGTAAGTCCACAACTTCTTTTACAATGCTTAAACCCAGACCTATCCCTCCAAAACGCCGTGTAGTGGAGCTTTCTACCTGATAAAACCTGTCAAAAATCTTTTTTAAATATTTTTTTGGAATCCCTATCCCTGTATCTTCCACTTCTATAATGGCGTATTTTTTGTTTTTACCCATTTTTATTCTTAAAGATACTTTACCTTTATTAGTAAATTTTACAGCATTATCCACAAGATTGCAAATCATGCTTTCAATGCTTTTCGCATCTCCAAGTAATACAAGGTGTTCAACAGATTCAAATTCCAGTTTGATTCCCTTTAGCTCAGCTACTGGTCTATAGTTTTCTATACATTTTTTAGCTATTTTCACCAGATCAATATTTTTCAGTGTGAGGTGGCTTTTTCCCACTTGGAACTTGGATATCTGGAGTATGCTGTCTATTTTCAGGGAAAGCTCGTTCAGGTTTTTTTCAACAATTTTTAATGCCCCCAATGCTTCGTCTGAAATATTGCCTATTTTCCTTTTGCTTATGAGAGCTATGTATCCTATGGCTGAAGTTAAGGGTGTCTTTAATTCGTGTGAGACGTTTGCTATAAACTCATTTTTCATCCTATCAAGTTCTTTTAATTCTTCAAGAGTGCTTTTAAGACGTTCAATGTTTTCTTTTATGGTTGTTCTCATTTTTTCAAAGACACTCGCAAGCTCGCCTATTTCGTCTTTAGAATCAATTGAAAACTTTACATCAAGGTTTCCTTTTTCAAGCTGAAATGCAGCTTCTTTCAGTCGGTCAAGTTTTGCAGTTATTCCTTTTGCAATGATGGAGGATACAACAAAAGATAGCAAAATGGCTACAAGGATGATTATACTTATCACAATTAATGAGTGATTGATTTTCTGGATTATCTCAGATAGGTCATTTGCGTAATGCACAGTATATAGATGATTGCCGAATTCGTCTAAATACGGGACAAACACGTGTACTATGCTGGAGCTGTCCAGAACGGTATTGGGATAAAGTTTTTTGGCAGCTTCCAGCAAAGTGGATGGCAGGGTGTCGTGATGGGTTAAGCCCAGACGCGCTTTTTGAGAGTTGAAAAGTATTATTCCCCTGGGAGAAATAATTTCAATGTATTTCAAATAGGGGTTATTTTGAAGGATAGGAAAAATCTCCCTATACAGAAGAAGAGGGGAAGAATTCTTGTAGGTTTCATAAGAGTGTATTATTGATGGGGTTGCTATTTCTGCATAATTTATCACATGTCTTGTTATATCTTTTTTGTTGGATTCAATGAAGTAGTGTAGAAATATCAGTCCACTTGAAGAAATTATTAGAAAAAAAAGAAGAGAATAGGCAAGACTTATTTTGGTTCTAATACTCATTTTTGACAGAAATCTCATTAGCAAGTATCATTCTATCAATACGTGGTTTCCACTCAATACCGCGCGTTATATAGTAAGCGCTTCCCTCGTAAAAAAGAGGAATTACTGGAAGATCTTTTACGATGACGCTTTCAATCTTTTCAAGCCGTGGTTTCCTCTGAGTCTTTTTCAAAAGCGAACCAGTTGTTTCAATAAGTGAATCCAGCACAGGGTTTGAATACCCTGTGTAGTTTCTTACTCCAAGGGCCAGTGAAGGGATATAGGTGTGAAAATGGGCTTTTGCACTGGAGTAAATGTCAATTGACTGTGGAATTAAGGCCAGAAGGAATAGTTCAAAATCTCTTTGCTGTTTTACCCTTTTAAAGATTTTGTGCGGTTTTACACTCTCTATCGCTATATTTATCCCGTACTTATTGAGGTCTTTTTTTATAAGACGTGCGTATTCATAACGATTATAAGAGACCAGTAGATGTACGGTGTCTCCTTTATAACTTGCATCATTCAGAAGTTTTTGTATATCTTCTTTCTGTACACAGTCTCTGCCATTAATTCCCAGAAAGCCGATTTGTGTGGGAAGTGCGAATTCATAGGCAGGTATAATTGTGTTCCCGGTGTAGGTTCTCATGCTCTCTGCTATTGCTTTCCTGCATATACTGTAATAAAGAGCCTTCCTGAAACTGAGTCTATCTAAAATCGGTTTTCTCAGGTTTACACCTATATATCTTAAGGCGTTAAGTGGGCCAGGGATTTTTAAAAGGTTGTATGCCTTTTTGTAGGTGTCTTCTGGGTTAAAGGTGAATACAAAATATAAGTTTTTCCTGTGTTTTGTTAAAGTGAGTAGATTTTCTGTGTTGAAAATAAAGATAACCTCTTCAAAGTTTGCTTTTGTCCCAAAGTATTCGTTGCCCGGAAATGCATGAATATTGCCGTTTAAATCTTTTTGTGAAAAAGTAAGGGCACCGGTTCCACATGAAAAAGTTTTAAGAAGTGAGTCTGGACAGTCCTTTTGAAGTATAAGAATCTCAGAGAGCCTTTCAAGGAAAGTAGCACATGGTTTTTTTAACCTGAAGACAACTGTTTCGGAGTCAGTTTTATATACCTGGCTGATATCAGAGATGTCGGTTCTATATTCACTTTTTAGGTCATTTTGCAAATTTTCAAATGTGTATATTACATCTTCAGCTGTGAGGCGTTTGCCGGATTTAAATTTTACATTTTTCCTGAGATGAAAGACCCATGTAACACTGTCAGAATTTTCCCAGTATTCCGCAAGCCCCGGCGTGGGCCGGAAATCTGCGTCAAATTTGACGAGAGGGTCATAAAAATTCATAAGTACGCTTACGGTAACAAATTCAGCTTTTTCATTTGGAATATAGGTGAGTGGTGAGTAGGTAAAAACAATGGCAAGGGTACGTTTTTTACTGGCACAACCTGCAAGCAATATAACAAGGAGCAGCAATATTAGTTTTCTCATAGCTCTTTTCTCTCTGTGAGCGCATCTATGAGTGTCTGGCCATCCTGAAAAGAAAGGTCTGAACCCCGTGGGATCCCTCTTGAAATACGGGAAATTTTTATTTCTATACCTTCCTGTTCTATGAGATTTTTTATATAATATCCTGTGGTGTCACCCTCTACTGTGGGCGGGAGTGCAAGGACAACCTCAATAATTTTCTCTCTTTTTATTCTCTCAGGAATATCCTTGAGATAAAGATTTTCCGGAGTTTTGTTATTCGCCGGTGAAATCACTCCGCCTGTAACGTGATAATACCATTTTCTTCCCAATACTTTTTCAAGCAATATCACGTCTTCTGGCTTCTCAACCACGCACAGGATTTTTTCCCGGAGTTCATCTTTACATATTTCACAGATTTCCTCTTCAGAAAATCCATGGCAGTTTTTGCAGAGCATTACGTTTTTTAAAGTGTCAGTTAGGGCGTTTATGATTTCTTCGGCTGTATCCCTGTTTGATAGCAAAAAAAATGCAATTCTTTCAGCACTCTTTTCTCCCACAGAGGGTAGTTTAATAAGTGCACTTTTTAAACGTTCAAGATAGGAAACCCTGTACATCTTTGGGAATACCCTTCATGTATTCGTTGGTAAGTTCTTTTATCCTTGTATCCACCTTTTTGCGCGCGTTCTGGAAAGCTTCTTTCACGGCCTTTTTGAGTTTTTTACTATCTGTGATTTCGTTTATTTCAATGTCCTCCAGGTTGTATTCCCCGGATAGAACCACCTTTACGTTTCCATCTTTGGAGCTTCCTTCTTCCCTGATTTTTCTGATTTCTTTTTGCAATTTTTTCATCTGGGATTGCATCTTTCTGGCATCATTCATTAATTTGAACAGATCCATTGTTACTAACCTCCTTTAGCTTTAATTTTTCTATAAGTTCTTCAAAAAGTTCTGTTTTTGAAGAACTGGAAGTATTTTTCTGGATAGAAAAACCTGTATCTTCTTTTTCTCTATCATTTTGTTGAGCATAGTTACTTATTATCTGTGCGGCTTTAAGTGGCACAATCTTTTTTAGATTTGCCAGCTTTAATAGCTCATATTCAAAGAGCGCTCTTGGGTAATTGCTGAGCCTGAGTACCTGTTCCATTTCTTTTAATATTGCAAATATGTATAGAATATCCTGCTCGGAAAAATATTTCACAAGATCTGTGTAATCGTTGCTATAACCAAAAAGTGAAGCTTCCATTAGTTTGTAAGTTGCTTTTATCAGTCCTTTGTGGAAATCATACAGGCTATAACCTTTATTCAAAACATTGCGCAGAAGTTCAATAACACTTTTAGAATTCTCTTCTTGGATATATTTAAATAGGTTTAAAAAAATTTCTTCTTCAAGAATACCCAGGACTTCCCTTAAAGTTTTCGCTTTTATTTCTCCTTCGCCGTAAATATAAGCCTGCTCAAGAAGAGAAATTGCGTCTCTCATACTTCCCTCGCTTGCTTCATAAATGAGCGAGAGGGCTTCCTCTTCACACTTTATATGCTCATTTTGGCATATATGTTTCAGTCTTTCTACTACCGCCTTTTCAGAAAGTGGCCTGAAATCAAATCTCTGAACCCTTGAGAGTACGGTTTCCGGTATTTTTCTTGGTTCGGTTGTGGCAAAAATGAAAACCACATTTTCTGGAGGTTCCTCAAGTGTTTTTAACAGCGCATTAAAGGCTTCGTTGGTTAACATGTGAACTTCGTCAATAATTATTACTTTATAACGAGCTTTTACAGGCATAAAGCGCACATTTTCCCTGAGCTCTCTTATCTGGTCTATACCTCTGTTGGAAGCTCCATCTATTTCAATTACATCAAGGGAGTTTCCTGTTTCTATTTCCTTACACATTTCACACCTGCCACAGGGAAAAGGAGTGGGGCCTTTCTCGCAGTTCAGACCTTTTGCCAGTATCCGTGCTACTGTGGTTTTGCCCACGCCCCTTTGTCCGGTAAAAAGGTATGCATTGGAAATTTTCTTGTGTTTTAAAGCGTTTTTCAAAGTTTTTACAACGTGTTCCTGTCCCACCACATCGTCAAATGTTTTTGGTCTGTACTTGACGGGTAAATTCATATTATAGATTATAATGGGACTTGTGTAAATAGACAAAGCGAATTTTGTGAAATTTATGTTTGCCTTTATTATTAGAACAATAAACAGGGAGGGTCTATGAAGTACATAACAACGCTGCTGTTTTTTGTGGTGGTGGCGCAGGGAGGCATGATATCCAGTAGTCTGGAGAAGAGGTTGAATGGTGCTTCAGGTTACATAGACGCAATGGTGATTTTCAAAAGCCCTGTAGATATAAATAAAATGGGTAGAGGCAGATATAAGGAGAAGATAGAAGTTTTGAAAAAGGTGGCTAAAAGGGCACAGAGTAATACCCTGAAATATATAAAAGAACACAGTAAGGATGTGATACAATATAGGACTTTCTGGGTATCCAATGCCATTTACATAAAAGCAAAGCCTTATATAATAAAGGAGATTTCAAAATTCCCGGAGGTTTATCTTGTCAAAGAACTGTCATTCTGGCACATACTTGGTCGTCCAGCGCATATCAAAGAGATGTTAAAAACAGCTACCAAAGACAAGACAGTTGAATGGAACATTGACCGAATCAAGGCTGATTCCGTGTGGTCCTATTACGGGCTTTCAGGCAATGGAGTTGATGTTGGCATTCTTGATACTGGCATAGATCCGGATCATCCTGCACTGTCAGGCAATTTTTCTGGACATTTTCACGATGCTGTGAATCACAATACTGCTCCTTATGATGATCACGGTCATGGTACACATGTTGCCGGTACTATTGCCGGTGGGGATGGACCGGGGAGTTTTACAGAAGATATTGGTATAGCTTACAACGCCTCTCTTTCTTCCTGTAAGGCTTTTGATTCACAGGGGTATGGGGCAGATACCTCCATCCTTGAATGTTCACAGTGGTTTGTTTCATTGAAAGCGGATTCAGGGGTTGACATAAGAGTTATCAGTAATTCCTGGGGTGGAGATAGAGGTGATACGTGGATGTGGTATGACATCTGGAATAACTGGAGGGGCATGGATATTATTCCTGTCTTTGCAGCAGGCAATTCAGGTCCCGGAACTGGAACTGTGGGAAGCCCGGGTGATTATCCTATTGTAATAGGCGTGGGTGCCACTGATAATAATGATGATGTCGCTAATTTTTCAAGCAGGGGTCCTGCCCCTAATTCAGGTTTATATGCGGATACTACATACTGGTCTCGGCCAGACTGGAATTTTATAAAACCGGATATATCAGCGCCAGGTGCAGGTATTCGTTCAAGTACACCCGGTGGAAATTATGATACGTGGGATGGGACAAGTATGGCAACTCCACATGTCACAGGTGTAATAGCTCTTATGTTTGAGAAAAATCCTGCTCTTGACTATTATCAGATTTATAATATTCTCACAAATTATGGAGTAGATCAACCTTCAGGGCATACTTATCCGAATAATGATTATGGTTGGGGAAGGTTGAATGCGCTTTTGGCCGTAGAGAACACCCCTTCTCTTACAGGTCCTGCGTTGAAAATTATTAAAGTGATGGTAAACGATTCTATGGGTAATAACGACGGAATAGCTGATCCTGGGGAACATGTACA
>JALVLE010000271.1 GCA_027033555.1 Caldifarciminota bacterium
AACAAGGTCACTGTCAGATTTACTCCCTGCTATTATTACAATATACCTTTCCATCTTTGAATATCTCCTATGTCTTTTCTATAAAAAATATTCTTGAACCTGATTTTCCGCACTTCTTTATACACCTTTTCCCTGGCCTCCTTGAGCTCTTTTCCACAACCCACAACATTAAGCACCCTACCCCCATTTGTAATAATCCTGCCTTCTTTTAAGGTAGTGCCCGCATGAAAAATATTTACACCTTCTACCCGATTGAGCCCCTCAATAATATATCCTTTTTCATACTTTAGTGGATAACCCGAAGAGACAAGCACCACCTCAACACATACCCTGGAGTAACAAGGCCATTTTTTGTCCAGTTGGTTACCATTAAAAAACTCCAGCCAGTCTCGCGAATCTATCATTACCACCACCTGAGTTTCGGGGTCTCCCATTCGTACGTTGTATTCCAGCACATAAGGCCCTTTTTCCGTCCATATAAGACCAAAGTAAAGAAAGCCTTCATAATAAAGTCCGTCTTTTATAAGACCTTCAATAGTCCTATCAATAATATCTTTTCTTACTTTTTCTCTCATACCGGGATTAAGAAAAACAGCAGGAGCTACACTTCCCATTCCTCCTGTATTTGGCCCCTTATCACCGTCATAAGCCTTCTTGTAGTCTATTGCATCTCCCAGCACAGCATACCTCTCCCCTTCAATGTAAACAAAAACAGAAAACTCGTATCCTTCTAAATACTCTTCAATCACAACCCTTCTGGAAGCCTCGCCAAACCTTCCATCTACCATAAAAGCCCTGAGTGTATCTTCCGCCTCCTTTTTGTCCCGGGCAATAACCACTCCTTTTCCACCACAGAGTCCATCGGCTTTTATTACTACAGGAAATTTCTCTACTTTTTCAATATATGCCTTTGCTCTCTGGTAATTATCAAATGTAACAAAATCCGCAGTGGGAATACTATGTTTTTTCATGAATTTTTTTGCCTTAATTTTGGAAGCTTCAAGGAAGGCCACATTTTTTCTTGGGGCTATCACCCTCACACCCATATCTTCAAGAAAATCTGCAACTCCCATGGCAATGGGTTCTTCAGGTCCTACAACTACAAGATTTATGCTGTTTTCCACCACCGTTCTTTTCACATCATTAAATTTGTTATAATCTCCTTCTAAGTTAACACCAACAGATAAAGTGCCTGCATTTCCAGGCAAAAAGAATAAATGTGGTTTTCTCACAGATTGCAATAATTTCCAGCCCAGGGCGTGTTCTCTTCCACCTTTACCAAGTATAAGTATATTCATTCCGGAAGAACATCCTTTAATGCATTCTTAAACTTACTCTCCGTGCGCCAGTTTATGCCCATAATATCCTCAAGGAGATTCGCCGCATTCTCAAGTTTGGCTTTACAGGCGATCTCATTCCCTTTTTCTGATAGTTTTTCAATCACATCCTCTATTGTAGTGAGGACGTACCTCAACCCTTCGCCTTCTCTTTTGGTAAGTGCCAGGTCTTCTGTTATATGGAAATATTTTCTAATCTCATTTTTAATTGCATTTATAAGATCCAGAAATCCCTCTCCTGTTTTTCCAGATACATAAACCTTTTGATACCTGTCTATATCTTCAAGTTTATCAAAACTTTCAATTGCTCCTGCCTCGTCAATTTTGTTGAAGACCACTATCCTTTCACCCTTGAGCAACTTCCAGAGCTTTTTGTCATCCTCAGTAAGTCCCTCCGAGGCATCCATAACAAACAGGACAAAGTGCGAGAGATTCAACATTTCTTTTGCCCTCTCTACACCAATTTTTTCCACATATTCCTCGGTTTCTCTGAAACCTGCTGTATCATAAAATCTCAATGCCACTCCCTCAAGCTCTACCACCTCGGAGATTACATCTCTTGTGGTACCTGGTATGTGAGTCACTATAGAGCGCTCCTTGCCCACAAGTCGGTTAAAAAGTGTAGATTTCCCAACATTGGGCCTTCCCACTATTGCCACCTCAAGCCCTTTAATGTACACCATCCCCCTTACACCCTGAGAATGCAGGAATCTTATTCTACCCAGAAGCCCTTTTAATTTTGAAATTAGCTTATTCCGTTTATTCTCATCCAGACCATTGATTTCATGGGATATTTCTCTTATGCTGGTAATTAAATCTAAAAACCTTCTGGAAAGTTCACCCTGGAACCTCTTTTTTGCAATACTAATACCTTTCTCCGTCTTAGCATTTAACATATCAAAGAATCCGTGTGCCATAAGCAAATCAAAAAGACCGTTTAAATATTGATATTTAACTATTTCATAAGGAGCAGCAATCCTCGCTCCGCCTTTAACTAATGCTATCTCCACAAGGTGTGGAATAACATACCCTCCTGTTCCCAGTAGAATGGCCATATCACTTATTGCGTCAAACGTGCCCTTTCTGAGAAATATAACCTTGACTGTATCCACTTCTTTTTTTGTTCTGGGGTCAATTACACGCGCCTCCTGAATTTCTCCGGGCCGAGGTTCTATCCCCAGTACTTTTTTCAACACGCTCCTTGTTTTTGGCCCCAGTATAATAAACTGGCTGAAGAATGGGGAAATTCCTGCAACATTAACCACTATAGTCTCTTGCATTACAATAATTATACCGCACCTGAAAGAGCAATTCAAACCAGGATAATGAATCTAAAATACTTTCGGCCTTCCCTTGATTAATCCCGCCCTCAGCTATATAATTTTATTATGGTAATTTTTGCATTATTACAATTGTTTTTTGCGTACCTGGTTCCTGCAACTCCTCTTACATTTTCAAAAGGTGAAGTAGAGGAGGGAGTCTATATTGAACACACCTTTATCTTAAAAAATCCTTCCAAAGACACTGTGTATATACTCGCGCTGAGAAGGGGATGTGGTTGCACAGAGACAAAAATACTTGGTAATAAAACAGTGATACCTCCAGATGACAGTCTGAAAGTGTATGTGAAGGTAAGTACCAGAGGTTACAGGGGAGAGATAAAAAAGCACGTAATTTTGTACTACAGGGAAGGGAACAGCCAAGACCAGCAGTTTGTGCGATTGGTTGTAAAGGCGAAAGTGATCAAATATTTTGAATCACCTTCCACGGTATGGTATTCCACCCATAATGTCATTTTTGATGTGCGGAGTAAGAAGGATTTTGAAAAATGCCATATAGCAGGATCAGAACACATTAAACCGGCAAAACTACTTACACTTTTTAGGGACAGGAAATTAAGAATTCCGGAACATGTTAATATTTACATTATTGGTGACAAGGACCAGGAAGCCTTAAAGATAGTAAAGGAACTAAAACAGGCTGGACTTGAGAGGGCTTATGTTATAAAAGGCGGGCTTTCTGGATGGAGAAAAGAGCTGAACAGTAGTCTGTTGATATGCAGGTGATACTCTTCTTATTTTTTATTCTTGCACCCAGAGATACCATGTTGATCTTTTACTCTCCAGATTGCCCTCACTGTATGGAAATTTTAAAAGAAATCATACAAAAACCTCCACCAGTTCCTTACAAACTTCTGAACATTGAAAAGGACAGCTGCATCACCCTCCTGTCTCAAATAGAAAGGAAGCTTGATACATTTGGTAATGACCTTCCAGTAGTGTATTTTCAAGGTAAACTTTATTATGGCAATCTTCCTTTCAGGTATTTTTCTTCTCCAAAGCGCCAGAAGACACCCCCTATTTACTCCAGAGAATGTAAAAACTGTGATAAAGAGAAATTCAAAAAGAGTAATACTACTTCAGAGCTTCCGGTATTGCTCTATGCACCTGGATGCAGGCACTGTAACAGTTTTGAACTAAGGCTTAAAAGGCTGCTAAAGAATGACACTATCAGGTATGTTGCAATATCAACTTTCAGCGAGGAAGGAATAAGTATTATAGAAAGCTTAAAAAAACGTGGCTTATACAGGGGTGTTCCCCTTTTGCTTATTGGTGATACGGTTCTTTACCATCTTCCCCAGAGAAAAGAAGAGTTTATTGCTATTTTGAAAGCACACAAGAAGGCTGCTTCTTTCATCTCACGGGAAAAGAAAATAAACTTTGCACCCACACTTTTTGCCACTATTTTTGCAGGACTTATTGATGGAATAAACCCCTGTGCCTTTACGGTACTCCTTTTTCTCATTGCATTTGTATCATACAGGGGCACGGAAAAGAAAAAAAGCATTCTCATACTTGTGTTTTACTCCCTTGGGATTTTCATAGCCTATTTTTCCATAGGTATCGGGCTTTTCTGGGTCCTTGAACTTATAAATCGGGTATCCTATTTAAATATGGCCTTAAGATTGTTAATAGGAGGTGTTGCACTTATACTTGGAATTATCAGCTTCTACGAAGCCTTTACCATTGATCCACGAAAACCACATTCTTTTCTGGCTTTATCACAAAACCAGAAGGTTAAAACCCACAAAATCATAAAAAAATATGCAGGGGAGGGCCTCGTTGCAGGTTCCTTTCTTACCGGACTTTCAATTTCCTTTGTAGAATTTGCCTGTACAGGGCAGATATACCTACCTACTCTGTCCTACATAGCACATAAAAAGGGTGTCACAGTTGAAAGACTCGCATATCTCTTACTGTATAACATATTTTTCCTATTGCCACTTCTTGGCATCGGGCTTCTGGCAATTTTTATTGAACAAAGAGTGGTGAGCAAAAAGCTTTCCGCAAAAATTAAGGAAATAAAGATAGCAACCGGCCTTGTTTTTTTACTATTATTTATCCTGGTTGTGTTTGCCTAAAATCCATAGGCACCACGCATTGGAACAAAAGCACAGGGCATAAGGTCATATACCTCAATCTTTCCATTTTCAAGTTTCCTGACCTTTTTGAGCATATCATAATACCCTTCATTTACAGGCACAAGAAGGATTCCATTTGTCTTTAATTGAGAAACAAGTGGCTCCGGTATCTGGGGTGCAGAACATGTGACTATAATCCTGTCATAGGGTGCATATTCTGGGAGTCCAAGTGAGCCATCACCCACAAATACGTGCACATTATCTATTCCGAGCTTAGTGAGTATGTTTTTAGCTCTTCGGGCAAGTTCTGGCACATATTCCACGGTATAAACTTCTTTCGCAAGCTTTGATAAAAGAGCTGCATTGTAACCAGAGCCTGTTCCTATTTCAAGAACCTTATGATGGGGTTCAAGCTCAAGCTCCTTTAACATATAGGCAACCATATACGGCTGAGAAATTGTCTGGCCATAGCCAATTGGAACCGGATGATCGGAATACGCAAGCTCAAGATCCCCTCCAGGAATAAACAAGTGGCGGGGGATACTTCTGAGCGCTTCCAGCACCCTCCTGTCCTTTATCCCCCTTTTTTCAATGGTTTCTCTTATAAGTCTCTCTAATAATTCTCTGTAATCCTTCTCTTTCCTCATAGGACGTCAAATCCTTCAAAAGAGGTGTGATGGATACAAATCCTTCTTTTACAGCAACAATATCTGTACCCTCTTCCATTTGCCAAACAGGTCTTCCTCCTATTACCACAAATCCATTTTCCTCATTAACAACATCTACATACCTTCTTGTTGAAAGGGTCGTGGCACGCATCCCCTTCAGACTCTCAATAGGCAAATTGGGGACATTTACGTTCAAAAGACTGCCTGGCTTTACATGCGGAAGAATACTGTCCACTACATACCCTGCAACCTTTGCCGCACTCACGAAGTATATTTTTTCTTCCTCTCTGTCTGCCACAATAGAAAAGGCCGCAGAGGTTATTCCGTAGAGGGCACCTTCACGGGCAGCAGCTACTGTTCCTGAATAAAACACATCTTCCCCAAGATTTTGCCCCAGGTTTATACCTGAGAGAATAAAGACCGGTTTTTCCTGTAATATGTAAAAAAGAGCCACTATAATGCAGTCTGCAGGGGTGCCTGAGACACTATACACATCCTTTTCCAGACGATTAATAAAAAGCGGTTTTTTGAGTGTGACTGCATGACTTGAAGCACTCATCTCTTCTTCAGGCGCCACAATAACCACCCTGTACCTTCTCTCAAGATGCTCTTTTAGAGCATGAATACCGGGTGCCCTGACTCCATCGTCGTTGGAAAGTAAAATTAACTGCTTTGCCATAACAGTTTAAAATACATCCTCAAAAATCTTAATGTGTCTCTGCCCCTTTTAATTTTGCTACGTTCCTTTCCATATAAAACAGGTATGTCAACATACCGGACTTTTACTTTACGGCCTTTTAAAAGTTTAATCAAAATTTCCGTTTCTGTCTCATACATGGATGTTTCAAGAGAAATGCCCTTAAAAAGCTCAACTCTGTATCCTCTGAATCCTGATTGTGTATCCTGAAGTCTTTTCCCCACAAGAAGAGAGACAAAAAAAGTAGTAAGCCTATTAGAAAGGTACCTGTCTCTGGGCATCTTATGAAGGTTTCTCCAGCGTGAGCCTATTACCACATCTGCTCCATCTTTAAGCGCATCAACAAATTTTGGGATGTACTCTGGTGGATGCTGGAGATCTGCATCAAGAAAAATAATATATTTCTTATTGAGTGATAGCGCATTTTTAATTCCTTCCCTTATGGCACTACCCTTCCCTTCATGCGGTTTCCTTATAAAATTCACTCCCGATTTTTCAAGCAATAGAGGAGTTCTATCAGTAGAACCATCATCTATAACAAGAAGTTCATCCTTTTTTACCACTCTATTTATTCTCCTTATAAGCTCTTCCACATTTTCTTCCTCGTTAAAGGCGGGAACCACAACAAGGACATCTGTCATATGGAAATTCTAAACCATTAAGAATGTGCACTTAAAAACCCGTATAATAAATATAATTCAACAAGGAGGTTACAATGTGGCACAAACCCACTTACACATTTAAAGACATTTTCCGTGCTATGAAGCTTGCTTTTAGCGTGAAGAAAATATGGGTTGGAATGCTGGGTTTTATTGTGGCCACAACGTTTTATTCCGCCTTTACCTATCTTGGGCTTATAGTATCAGGCACTTATTTCAATGAAATATGGAGAGTCTGGCACTTTATACCACTGCCAGTTGGAGAAAGTTTTACAACGCCAGGCATGGCACTTTTTGTGTTTGGAATAGTTGGTGCAACCATTATACTACTTTACACACAGCTTGCTATTGCAAAAATAACCTTTGAACAACTGAAAGGAAACGAGTTTTACGAGATAGGGAAATCTCTATCCTATGCATTAAAAAAGGGTTCACCGATAATATTTTCGCCATTTACGATTTTGCTTATTATAGCGCTTTTCCTTGCCGGAGGTTTTATTCTGGGCATCCTTGCAAGAATTCCAATCCTGGGCAAACTTATACTTATTTTATTCACCCCCTTTTCTTTCTTTGCTTCATTTTTTATCATATACATGGTACTTGGCTTAGTTGTCACGCTTCTCTTCGCACCGTCCATACTTGCGTCTCAGGATGCCGATACATTTGATGTTCTATTTGAGAGCTTTTCCACTTTAAATGAGCAAATACACAGGGCTTTTTTCTATGAAATAATGGTATTCCTGACTGCTGGAATTGGCACCTCCATATTCATTTGGGCAACAGGAAGGGCGGTGTGGATAATGGAAAAGGTTTTTGGTTCTCAACTGGCACTTGGTGAAAAGTACTATTTAATTGAAAAGGTAGCCCTGTATTATTTTCCACAGTCTCCTCTCTTTATCCGGCTGGAAAGCTGGCTATCCAGCCTCGGCGTGGTGAGCATTATTTACAATATTCCGGAAATGGTGCATGTTTCAAAGGAGCTTTACATAACAGGGGTGTTTTTTGCAATTTTCCTCTACCTCTTGCTTTTTATGGTACTGTCGTATGCCTATTCAATAGTATCTGTGGGGCACCTCCTTTCCTACCTTGCAATTGCCAAACACAAAGACAATATAGAATATCTGAGAGACAGCGATATAAAGGTCATAACCCATGAGAGCGAAAATAAGAAAAGTGGAGAGGATTGAAATTGATATGACCATTGTGAGGATTGTTGGTGATGGTGGATTACTTACAGTCAAATCAAGTGAGATATTTGATTTATCCGCCTGCTGCGTTTATTTTTCCATGTTCCCTGCACTTGGAGTGCTTGTGAGCTCTAAAAATAATGGATTAAAATACTTTGAAAAGTACGATCTTGTAATAAAATCTCAAAGATTTAATGAAGGAGTTTTTGTGGGTATGGTGAAACTGCCCACATACCACAATGCGCTAAAAATACTACGAAAAAGAAAAATTAAAACGAGACATATATACTTTGCACCTTTTGTTCTTTCAAAATACCGGAGAGTTCACGCAGGGAAAGAAGTGATCATTTACAGATCAGAACAGGCATTCCACATTCTATACCTGAAAAATACAATTCCCGTTTTTGGAACCACTTATTTCAGTATAGAGCAGGTTAACGAGTTTTTAAAAGAGTATTTTGACGATGGGGATGTGCACCTTTCTCTCCTTTCAAATTATAATTGGGATTATACCCCTCCCGTTGAATTTAAAAAAAAGAAAAGCCTCGCTCAGGAAGGGATAATCTTAAATGCCTTATCTTGATCTTGATTTCAAGGAAAAAAGATGCAGGTTTACAGTTATAATACTGTTTCTTTTGTTTTTTCTCGCAATTACAGGTACTATATACGGATTATACACAAAAATACACATTGAAAAGAATCTGAAAAAAGAAGCGCAGGCTGTTTTCAAAATACCCTTAAAGCCTGTGGCTTTGTTCAAAGACTCAGAAAGAAGTGTCCTTCTTGTTCATCTGGGCAAAGAGAGAAAACTGTTGCTTAATGGTGCGAGTTTGGATTATCAAGGCGCACACATAAGGATTTTCTTTTCAGACTCAGAAGTTGTCATAAAAGGAATAAACTTTGAAAGGGTAATTAGATGGTAATAATTTTATTTGCTTTCGCAATGTTTTTCACAGTAAGTGATAGCGTAATACACTTTAAAAGCCCTATAATGTTAAAAAAGAATTCAGACACTCTACTAATTCTCTGGTATTCGCAACCAGTAGAAGAATATGAAGCAGGAAATTATTATTATCCATCCTTTGTAATTGAGGAGGTTAACGTGCTTAAAAGAAAGGAGGGAGCACTTGTTAAAATCCATTATAAAAGAGGAAGAGAGCCCATTTTATCCGGAAATGTATTAATTCTGAGACATCCGCAGAGACGCTTCTATCTGAAAGCAAAACATGCCTCAAGAGAAGATTTAAAACGCCTTTTTGATTTTCTTGGATTCAAATTTAAATGGCTTGACTCACTCAGTAATGACTATTATACTATTTGTGGCCCATTTACTGAAGATAAATTAAAACAGGCACTTAAAAATAATGGAAAGCAAAACTCTAAGAAGGTCAAAAAAAGATAGGGTAATTGGCGGAGTTCTGGGAGGTCTTGCAGAATATTTTAATATAGATTCCACCCTTTTAAGACTCATTTAT
>JALVLE010000272.1 GCA_027033555.1 Caldifarciminota bacterium
CAAAATCCAGCATTCCCTCTCCTTACGAAGCAGGAATCCATAAGAATCGCCTTGATATATTTTACCATAAACCGGATGGAACCATCATGCAAATCGCTTCTGTTGAGATAAATGGTATAGTTTCTGCGGAGATTCTGGGAACAGATATAAAAGAAAACATCTACGTTCAGATAGAAGTAAAAAAGCGAGATGAAGGGGTCCATCTAAAGGTGCTTAAATTCAGAAGCAGCGGGAAACTAATAGGAGAATACACAATACCGGAAAACGATTACTTTGTATGGACTGCAAGGCTTCTTGATATAGACGATGAGGGTAACATTTATCAGGTGCTACCAAAAGAGAATTATCTGGTAATTAACGTGTGGAAAACAGAATAAATGGAGGTCTTAAAATGAAACTCATCTTTTTTGTATTACTTTTGTGGAGTGGAGAAAGCTGGAAAACTATGACAAGAGCCCAGATCCTCTCAAGGGCTGTACAGATGATTGATGGTACATGGACACCTTCACATACCCAGAGAGGGTGGACAAGTTCTCGCTCACCCTATATATTCTATGCAGGAAGGACTTACCATGGAGTACTTTATACACAGAACAATCCAGTGGAAAACTGGGCGGAATTTAAAAGCAGAATAAGAAATGCCAGAAAGTATTATGGGTACTGGCGCAACCATCGCTGGTATAATTATCTCGGGAATGACTGTTCCGGTTTTGTGAGCATAGCATGGGGAATGCCCAGTAGATTTACGACAAGGGATTTTTACTATGAAGCAAATTATAGAAAAAGGTATGCGTATGCACTTGGTAGAGTTGGACAGGCTGCCCAGGTGAATTTAAAAAAGGGAGATGCTATCAATAGTTCAGGCAGTCATATTATTCTCGTTGGAAAGAAAATTACAAACGGCGTTCTTTCTCTTGAGCAAACACCCAACACTGCAAAAAGAAGAAACTGGTATTATTCAAGTCTATCGCATTATCAACCAATAAGAAGAAAAGACATTTCTGACGCCCCTGAAGATACAATAAAAACAGAGGTAAGTATTACAAGCTATCCCAGCAGGGTAAGGCCACAGGAATACTTTTCTGTTCTCGTAAAAGTAACGGTAAACAGAAGCGATGCTCCTGCTGATCTATTTTTTGAAGTAAAAGACAGACAAACAGGAGACATTATTTACAGCAGAAAAATTGAGAATCTGGCAAATGGAGTCTATAATCAGACCTTTTCCGGTATATCCCTTCCAGATTGGGGGCGCGATTATTACGTTTATTTTGTGGCTACCCTTACACCTGATGGCGGGTCATGGAGCAATAAATATGACTACGAATCAACCTATCTTCATCCAACCCTTGTAAGCGACACCACCCAGAACAGCGGGAATGACGGCGGAGGAAATTCCGGAGGTGGCAACGATGGTGGAGGAGCAGTTGACATACCTGACCCCGGGTCCAGTTTTGCAGAGGCCTATGAAATAGAGCCCGGCATTTACAGACAATACCTTGACAGCATTGATATCCATGACTACTATAAATTTTATGTGCATGAAGGAGAAACAATCACTCTAACTGTAATCCCGCCGAGCGATGCAGATTTTGATATTGCTTTATACGACCCTGCCCATAGAATGAGAGCAAACAGTGTAGCAGGTACAGGCATTGTGGATATTGTGGGCGCTCTGGTTGATACCACCGGATACTGGTATCTGGATGTACTCAGACACAGTGGGAATGGCATCTACACCCTTAAATTTGAGGCAGATAGCATTTTCCCCACATGGACAGTGCTTGTTTATCTAAATACAGATAACGAACTTGATGGAATAGGTGATGAAATAATCAACGAAATGGAGGCTGCAGCACCCTCTCCCCATGTAAACGTACTTGTTGAATTTGATGCAAGAAATATCTCCCCAAGGGTTTACAAAATACATAAAGACAATAATCCCTCCAAGGTGACCTCACCAGTAGTTTATCGTCCAGGCAGTGAAGATTTGGGAAACTGGAAAACACTCTCCCATTTTGTAGAATGGGCTCACAGAGAATACCCGGCAAGAAAATATGCCCTTATTATAAGGAGTAATGGGGCAGGCTGGCCATGGGTATCAAAGGACATCACCGAAGGAAATGCCATATCCATACCAGATGGTAAACTTCAGGCAGCTTTATCTGAAATAAAATCCACAATCGGAAAAAAGCTTGATGTACTAGCTTTTGACGCTTCATTAATGGGAATGTGGGAAGTGGCTTATTCCGTAAAAGACTATGCAGAATATCTTGTTGCAACAGAGGAAAAAGAACACGGGAAAGGCTGGAATTATGGCTCATTTATAAATGCAAGCCCTAAAACTGACGGTCGTGGTCTTGCCATCAACATTGTAAATGCAAAAGGCACGGCTAAAGAGTTGGCTGCCATCTCATTATCAAAAATAGATAATCTATCAATAAAAATTGACGACTTTGCGCTATCTCTTATACAGTACCGTGACATTTATGGTGCAATTATAGACTCGCTACGCGCCAGGTTTAATGGAAATGAAGAGAATCATGAGTATGGTTATGATCCGGGTTATGAGAACCATGATTATATTGACCTTTACAGATTCGCTTATTTTGTCACAACCTCCTCTTTACCCGAAGATTTAAAAAACAAAGCAGAAGCCATTATGCGCGCTATAAATGACGCAGTGATAGCCATCAACACTGAAGAGGGATATAACGAGGATTCACATGGAATATCCATTTATTATCCAAGAGACTCCCAGAATTACAACCACATTCCCTATGGAGCAGGATATGATTACAATATCCTTTTAACCTCAAGAAAATTCCACTGGGATGAGTTTATTAAAGGAAATCAAGAAAATCAAGGGGACGATTATGCCCTTTCAATAACAACCTTTAACTGGATAAACACGGATAACCCAACAGGAATCACCCATGATGACGAAACAAAAGCATTTGCGCTTCCCTTTACCTTCAGATTCTACGGAAAAGAATACAACACGGTATATATCTGCAGTAATGGATTTTTGAGTTTCACCTTCCCACACGCTACCTACAGGCCACGAAATATTCCCGACCCTTCTCCCCCAAATGCTCTTATTGCTGCCCTGTGGAGAGATTTACACCCAGAAAGAGGAGGGAGAATAACATACTATGCAGGCAGTGATAAATTTGTTGTTACCTATGAGAATATACCCAATAAAGTAAACAATAACACGCAGAGCTTTCAAATAATCCTTTACCCAAATGGTGAAATAGTATTCCAGTACAAAAACGTTACAGATGAC
>JALVLE010000273.1 GCA_027033555.1 Caldifarciminota bacterium
CTGTAAACGCCTCTCTCCGGATTGGTGGTGAATAAATATCCCATGCAGGCGACGTAAACTATATTTGAGCTATCCGGATGAACAACAATATCTCCCACACGCCCGCAATAGGGTAATCCAAGGTACCGAAAGGTGTTACCTCCATCATGGCTTACATATACACCATCACCATCAAATGAATCACCGCTTGCATTGGACTCTCCCGTACCCACATAAATGCACGAGGTATCATTCGGGTCAATTGCAAGGGCTCCAATGGAAAGGGTGAGAGCATCATTAAAGACATGCACAAAGGTACTTCCTCTATCCGTGGTTTTAAACACCCCTCCGTCTGCAGTACCCACATAAAAAACATTTTCATTTAACGGGTTTACGGCAATTGACGTTATTCTACCACCTATATTGTATGGGCCTTCCTTTCTCCAGGTAAATGTATCTTTGGAAGATAGTTTTAAGAGTTGTGCCTGTTTTCTGGCTCTTATTATTGCCTCATGCGGAATGTATCCTGCAGGATAGGCTCTCTGCGCATAAAACCATTCAGACGGTCTTTTTATCTCTTTTCTTTCCTGAATATTATTTTTCCCTGAGTGCTGCACATAATTAAAAAAGAATAACCCAAGAGCGGCAAATACCATTAAAGACAGGAGATGTATTTTTTTTATCATGTTCCCTCCTTCCAGGTAGATAGATACCTTTTCTGTTCCTCCGTAAGAGAATCTATTTCCACGCCGAGTGTTTTTAACTTTGCCCCTGCAATATATGTATCAATCTCCTCTGGAATGTTATACACCCTATTTTGGAGGTGTTCCTTATTATCAAGGAGGAATTTAGCAGCGAGCGCCTGATTGGCAAAGGACATATCCATTACCTCAGAAGGATGACCTTCTGCAGCACCAAGATTGCATAATCTTCCCCTTGCAATAAGATATATATCCTTATCAAATATCCTTATTCTTTCAAGGTTGGGTCTTATCTCTTCAACTTCCGAGGCACTATCATAGAGCCCTTTTACATCTATCTCCACATCAAAATGGCCGGAATTTGCAAGTATTGCACCATCTTTCATTTTCTTTATATGACGAAGTGTTATAACGTTTTTATTCCCCGTCACTGTAACAAACACATCCCCGTAAAGAGACGCCTCATCCATTTTCATAACAGTATTACCATCCATATAGGCTTCAAGAGCTTTCACAGGGTCTATCTCTGTAACTATTACCCTCGCACCAAGTCCTCTTGCACGCAAAGCAACTCCCCTACCACACCAGCCATATCCTGCAACCACCACTGTCTTACCTGCAATTAAAATGTTGGTTGCTCTTAAAATACCATCCATGGTGGATTGGCCTGTTCCGTACCTGTTATCAAAAAGGAACTTTGTTCTGGAATTGTTAACAGCAATTACAGGAAACTTTAAATACCCTTCCTTTTCCATTGCCCTGAGCCTTATCACCCCTGTAGTGGTCTCTTCAGTGCCTCCTATTATTGTATCATACAACCCTTCCTTGTGTACGTAATTTGTCAGGTCTCCTCCATCGTCAAGTATTATGTGAGGCTTTTTGTGGGCCACCTCTTTTATATTCTCATAATAACTTTCATTGCTTTCGCCCCTTACAGCAAAAACTGAAATGCCATAATCCTTAACAAGGGAAGCTGCAACATCATCCTGGGTTGATAGAGGATTGGAAGGCGCAAGATAGAGCTCTGCTCCCCCTCTTTTCAGGGCAATCATCAGGTTGGCAGTCTCTGTTGTAACATGTAAAGAGGCTGATATGCGAATCCCTTTAAATGGCTTTTGTCTTTCAAATTCATCACCTAAAAGGGAGAGGACCTTCATTCTGCTTCTTGCCCACTCAATCTTCTTTTTCCCTGCCGGGGCAAGATTGATATCTTTTATTTTATAATCAGCCATGGATAAGTTCCCTCAGGTCTTTTGCTGCATCTGTTCTTTCCCAGCAAAAACCTTCTTCTTCTCTTCCAAAATGCCCATACGCTGCTGTTCTTTTATATACAGGTCTCAGGAGATTTAATTCCTTTATAATACCACGAGGCGTAAGGTCAAACCTCTTCCTTATAGCCTTCACAAGCTCTTCTTCTGGTATATCACTTGTTCCAAAGGTATCAACGTATATAGCAACAGGCTCCTCCAGACCAATGGCATAGGCAAGTTGCACCTCAACTTTTCTCGCCAGTTTTGCAGCCACTATGTTCTTGGCAATATACCTTGCCATATAGGTGGCAGACCTATCCACCTTTGTTGGATCCTTGCCGGAAAAACAACCGCCCCCATGTCTTCCGTATCCACCGTAGGTATCCACCATTATTTTTCTGCCTGTTACCCCCGTATCCCCCACAGGACCACCAATAACAAATACTCCGGTGGGGTTAATGTAGTACTTTGTATTGTCATCCCTCATATTCTCAGGGATTATTTTATTTATAACTAACTCCCGGATATCCTCAATGATTTTTGCATACTTAATACCAGGGTCATGTTGTGCTGATATAATGACCGTATCAACTCTCACTGGCTTTCCCTCACTGTCGTACTCCACTGTTACCTGAGATTTCCCATCAGGTCTTAAATAAGGCAGGGTCCCGTTCTTCCTCACCTCAGCAAGCCTTCTTACGAGTTTATGCGCAAGCATTATGGGCATTGGCATAAGCTCTGGGGTTTCGTCAACAGCCATACCGAACATAAGTCCCTGGTCACCAGCACCTCCCTTATCAACTCCAATTGCTATATCCGGTGACTGCTCCTGAATGGATGAAATAACAGCCATTGACTGATATTCAAATCCATACTCTGGCTTTATATAGCCTGCTTCCCGTACCACTTCCCTTGCAACTTTTGGTATATCCACATAGGTTTTTGTGGTTATCTCACCTGCAACAAAGACAAGTCCCCGTGTGGTCAGAGTTTCAACTGCCACTCTGCCCTCTGGGTCTTTTTCCAGTATTGCATCTAAAATAGCATCTGAAATCTGATCACAGAGCTTATCCGGATGCCCCTCAGTTACTGATTCTGATGTAAAAAGTTTTCCCATTTAAATCCTCCTTTTTTCTAAAAGTTTGTTCTTACACCGGCATATAAAACGTTTTCAGCCTCACGAAACGTCTTTTTATCAATAGGCCTGTACCCAATTACAATCTCTCCCTCATTTCCGCTTGTTCCCCTGATATTTACACCTGCCAGAACCTCAAGCATGGGACGGAGGGCATAATGCATGGATATGCCGGTATAGAAAGTTATATCTGCAAAAAGATTAAAGCGCCCTGC
>JALVLE010000274.1 GCA_027033555.1 Caldifarciminota bacterium
ACTTGAAGAGATGATAAAGCAAAAACTGCTGGTAAAGGAAGCGGAGGCGAGAAAACTATATCTTAAGTCAGATGTTCAGGATAGACTCCAGCAGTGCTACGAAAATGTGCTTGCCCGGGCTATGGTGGATGATATAAGAAACAGTGTGAAAGTGACAGACAAGGAGGCGGAAAAGTTTTACAGGGAGCATCTTGAGGAGTATAAAGAGCCAGCGACAATAAAGGCTTACAGAATAGTGGTGCATAGGAAAACACTTGCTGATTCTCTTTACAGGCTACTTAGGAAAGGAGCGAATTTTGATTCACTTCGCGTAAAATTCTCAGAGGCACGGGATAAAAGCTCCAAGTCGCCTATTGTAATTACCAAAAAGGGAAAGAAAGATAAGTTCTTTGAGCAGATTTTCAAAACTCGTAAGGGCAAATTCTCAAAACCTATACAGGAGAATGACAGCACCTTTGTGATATTTAAAGTAATTGAAAAGAAAAAAGAGGGGTATCGTCCATTCAAAAACGTTAAAGCGGCTATAAAAATGAGATTAAAACAGAAAAAGCAAAAAGAAGCTTATGACAGACTTATTGAGGAGCTTAAGAAAAAGTATAATGTAAGGATAATGTGGAACGAGAGTAAAAAGAGTGAAAAGAAAACAAAGGAGAAAGATACAAAAAAGTGAAGAGGGTATAGTACTTCTCTTTGATGATAACAAAGGAGAGGGAGTAGTAAGACTTCGGGATGGGTCCCGCATAAAGATTCATTACAAAGATATTATGCAGGACTCTATTTTCTTTTTGTTCGTAGGTGAAAAGGTTAAAGTATATTTTGACGAGGAAGGGAGGGTTATAAAGGTTGATTCGCTTTGAACTTGTTAAAAGAGAAAAATATACACAGGCGCGATTAGGTATATTGCATACGTCCCATGGAGATTTTGAAACTCCATTTTTCATGCCAGTAGGTACGCAGGCAACAGTGAAGACCATGTCACCGAGAGAGCTCAAGGAAATAGGCGTATTTATGATCGTGTCAAACACATATCATCTGCACTTAAGGCCTGGAGATGAGCTCATAAAGGAGATGGGAGGTCTCCATGAATTCATGGGATGGAAACGTGGTATTCTTACGGATTCGGGAGGTTTCCAAATATATAGTCTGTCGGATTTACGGGAATATGATAGAGATGGTGTGAGGTTTCGCTCTCATATTGATGGCAGGTATATATACTTTACACCTGAGAAGGTAATGGATATAGAGGCAAATCTTGCGCCAGATATAGCAATGGTTCTTGACTGGCCTTCGGAGTATCCCACTACTTACAGAGAGGCTATGAAACATCTTGAAATAACCCACAGATGGGCGGAAAAAGCGCTCGTTCATAGAGATAAATATCATAAAGAACAGGCCATTTTTGCAATAACACAGGGAGCAACTTTTCTTGATTTGAGAAAAGAAAGTGCAAAGTATCTTGCATCCTTTGATTTTGATGGTTTTGCGATAGGAGGTCTTGCATTTGGTGAGCCAAAGGTTGAGAGAGATAAAATTGTGGAGGAGAGTACACCACTTTTACCTGAAAATAAACCTCGCTACTTGATGGGGGTGGGATATCCCGAGGATATAATTGATAGTGTAATAAGAGGGGTTGATATGTTTGACTGTGTTCTCCCCACAAGGAACGCAAGGACTGGAACCGTGTTTACCCATTATGGCAAACTTGTGGTAAAAAATGGGGCGTATAAAAAAGACAAAAGACCCCTTGACCCTGAGTGCGATTGTTATGTGTGCAGTAATTTTTCAAGGGCTTATATAAGGCATTTGTTTAATGCAGGAGAAATATTGGGCCCCCGTCTTACTACCTATCATTCTATTTACTTTTATACGAAGCTGATGGAAAATATAAGAGAGGCAATAAAAGGGGATTATCTGCTTGATTTCAGAAATGAGTTTCTCAAAAAATACAAGAGCGGTACAGCTGTTTAGCTTTCCCTATTCTCAGCGTACACTCATTTTGTACAAAAGAAGGACAATTAACCTTGGCAAAACACAGATTGCGGGAAAAAGAACAAAATCCAGAAGGGTTAGTTTTTTCGCACGGGCATACTTCAAAACTATTGCTATCAATGCCAATAAAAGACATGCTTTTAGTGGCATTCCCCGAGGATAGTGGTGCATAAAATTCTCCTTTTTTAGTAGAAATTATTTAATAGCTCGCCTGATCAGTCAATTATCATAAGTACACTGATAAAAATTTGACAGTGTAAAGGTTATTCTGCATAATAGTATATAAAAGGAGGGAGAAATGATTTTGCAACTTTTTCTGTTTACAATTATCCTTATCCCCAAGAATATAGAACTTTATTATAACGGTGCTGTTGTAGATTATATTGCTCCTGTTTCGCTAAAAGTGGGGTTTAATGAAGTTTACCTCACCGGTATCCCTGAAGGTGCCACTTTTTTATCCGCAAAAGGAGATGAAAATGTAAGTATAACAGGTTTCAATATGGTGGACAGTATTCCGCATCCTTCCAGATATCTTGAAAGAATTGAATCAGTTTATGATTCTCTAAAGGAAATTTATGAAATCCTTTCCTGGACACAGCGTATTATTCAGGCTGAGAAGAATATGCTTGAAAGATTGATTTCCTCAGCCTGTGCCGATTCTGCCATTCTTAAAGGTATAAATCTCAGCTCTTTTCTTGATGAGGTAAAGAGAAAAGGTGTAGAGCTTACAAAAGAAGAAAAAAGACTTGACAGAAGATTGAGGTCACTTTCTCATAGATTAAAAGCCTTTGAAGATTCAATAAAATCAATTAAAGGGCCTGCCCTCCATCTGTCTATTTTTGCTGAAAAAACTGGAAAATACAGATTGTATATCAGGCTCTTTACCTCTCGGATAACATATGTCCCCGAGTATTCATTAAATGCACTGCCTGACGAAGACATTGTTGTGCTGAGGAGCTTTGCAAAAATTAGAAATAATCTGGAGACGCCTTTTAATAATGTGCGTATAAGTCTCCTCCTGCAGGATTTTTCCTATCGTGGGATTGTAGATATTCAGCCTGAGAAATATTATTACGATAGGCCACCGGTCTATGAAACAAAATTTAGTAATACAGCATATCTTATGGCTCCCCGTAGCTCTTTTGAAAAAGGAGGGAGCCTGCCCCCAAAACCTGATGTTCAAACCTATGTAATAGGCCAGAAATTCTCACTTCCTCTGAAATACACGCTCGCCGCGAAAAAACTGCAGAGTTTTTCTATCTATACGGACACACTTAAAGCCAG
>JALVLE010000275.1 GCA_027033555.1 Caldifarciminota bacterium
GCTGAATACTATGAAATACCAAAAGATGTAGCACAAAGATTAAAAGACGCTAAAAAGCGCGGCAAGAAAATCATCAGCGTGGGAACTACAAGCACAAGAACTCTGGAATCATGGGCATTTGATGACTCAAAGCTTTCGGGATATACAAGACTTTTTATTTACCCTGGGTATAAATACAAGGTGATAGATGGACTTTTGACCAACTTTCATTTACCCAGGTCAACTCCTTTATTGCTTGTAGCTGCTCTTTCTGGAATTGATATGCTAAAGAAAGCCTACAAAGAAGCTATCAAGGAAAAGTATAGATTTTTCTCTTATGGAGATGCTATGCTGCTTCTTGATGACTGAATGAAACGTGTAAAAGGGGGCATTTAAAGGCCCCCTTTTTAATTTACACCCTCTGTAAGAACCTTTTCTATCCTCTCAAGTGCCCAATCTATTTCCTCTTTGGTAATTACAAGGGGAGGAGCGAACCTGATTACCTGTTCATGGGTTTCCTTGGCCAGAATACCAAGCTCCTTTAATTTTTCACAATATGGCCTTGCTGTGCCATATTCTTTTTTAATTTCCACACCTATCAATAGACCCTTGCCTCTTACTTCCTTAACAAAGGGGCTGTTTATACTTCTCAGTTTCTCCATAAAATACTCTCCAAGCTCCAGAGCCCTTTCGGGTAATTTTTCTTCAATAAGTACATCTAAAGCTGCTATCCCTACAGCGGCAGCGAGGGGATTACCCCCAAATGTTGATCCGTGATCGCCGGGTGTAAACACATCCATAACCTCATCATCTGCTATAATACCAGAAACCGGATATACCCCTCCTCCCAGTGCCTTGCCAACCACAAGAATGTCCGGTCTCACATCTTCATGCCACACTGCAAACATCTTGCCGGTCCTTCCGAATCCTGTCTGAATCTCATCTGCAATGAGCAAAACATTGTGTTTTCTGGTTATCTCTCTTACTTCTCTAGAGTAACCTTCATGAGGAACAATCACTCCACCTTCACCCTGCACCGGTTCAAACATAAAGGCAACTGTATTTTCTGTAATCGCCTCCTCCAATGCCTTTGGGTCGTCATAGGGAACAATTTTAAAACCAGGAGTGAAAGGCCCAAAACCAAATCTATATTGGGGTTCAGTGGAAAAACTTATTATTGTAATGGTTCTTCCGTGAAAATTATTGGCACACACAATTATTTCCGCCTTATTCTCCTCTACCTTTTTCTTTAAATACCCCCATTTTCTTGCTGCCTTTAGAGCAGTCTCAACAGCTTCTGCTCCTGTATTCATTGGCAGTACTTTGTCATAGCCTGCAAGCTCTGCGAGTTTTTTTAAAAAATCTCCCAACACGTTGTTGTGAAAAGCCCTTGATGTGAGAGTGAGCCTGTTCGCCTGGTCTATAAGAGCCCTGATTATCTTCGGGTGTCTATGCCCTTGATTTAAAGCTGAGTAGGCACTCAACATATCAAGATACTTCTTACCTTCCACATCCCAAACCCAAACACCTTCCCCTTTTTCAATAACCACATCCAGGGGATGGTAATTATGTGCTCCATACTTCTCAGCTATTTCTATATACCTCTCTGTGCTTCCCATAATTTTTCTCCTTGTTATCTAAGATAAGCCAGCTGTCCACAGGCTCCTTTAATATCTCTTCCCTTTGATTTTCTTAACGTTATCGTGGCCTTTAATCTGTAGAGTTTTCTCAAAAACCTCTCTATTTCCACCTGAGAAGGCTCTCTGAAAAAAGACCCTTCAAAGCTATTGTAAGGTATTAAATTGATTTTACATGGAATACCCTTTATAAATCTTTCAAGGGCCCGTACATCCTCATCTGTATCATTAAAACCAGGGAGGTGTATATATTCAAACGTCACCCATCTCTTTTTCACCCGATAGTAATCCAGTATTGCCTTTTTAAGCTCGGAAAGAGGGAACCTTTTTGCAATAGGCATTATCTTTTCTCTTTTTTCCTGTATCGCCGAATTAAGTGAAACAGCCAGCTTTACCTGCTTTTTATATTCAAGAAGACGGTATATGCCTGATACAATCCCCGCTGTGGACAGTGTAATTTTCCTTGCTCCTATTCTAAATGCGTCATTTTCCTGCAAAAGGTCTATTGCACGGAATACGTTTTCCAGGTTTAACATCGGTTCTCCCATTCCCATAAAAACCACATTGGTTATCCGTTCTCCCACATAATCCCGCACAAATCTGACCTGTTCAAGAATTTCCCAGAATTCCAGATTCCTAGTAAAACCAAGCCTTCCTGTTGCACAAAAAGTACACTTAAGAGGGCATCCTACCTGAGAGGATACACATACAGTTCTCCTTTTTCCCTCTGGTATAAAAACAGACTCCACTTCCCTACCATCTATAAGCCTTAAAAGGAATTTAATACTCCCATCAACAGACGACTTTTTTATTGAAACTGGCTCTACTTTATATACATAAAAATCCTCTTTTAGCCTTTCTCTGAGAGAAAGGGGTAAGTCAGAGAATCTATCAATCTCTGACTCCCCCTTTTGCCATAGCCATCTTATAATCTGGGTAGCCCTGTATGGCTTTTCACCCAGCTCTTTAAGATATGCTTCTATTTCTTCCCTTGTCTTAGCTTTTAAATTCAGGCGACGTTGGCCGGTGTGAACACCCATACTGTCTTTTTCTTAGGCAATCTTTCTATTTCTATCTCAGAGGCACCAAGCTCCTCTACTCTGTAGCCATAATCTTCGGCTCTGTTAATAAAGGGGGTAAGATCAGATATAGGCAGATCCACATAGGGAGTTTTATAATGAACCGGTATAACAACAAGTGGATCAAGCTGTTCAACTACCTGCCAGGCATCTTCTGCGTCTATGGTAAAGTATCCACCCACCGGGACAATAAGAATATCCACAAGCCCTATATCACGAATTTGCTCTGCAGTAAGTATATGGCCAAGATCACCAAGGTGAACAAGTCGGGCACCTGAGATCTCAACCACAAATATCATGTTGCTTCCACGGAGTGCTCCGTGTGCTTTGTCATGATACGCTGGAACTCCCTTAAATCTTATTCCTTTGACAACCTTTTCTCCTGCTGCTTCTATAAGTACAGGATTACCTGGAATCTCTTTCCAGCCTGCATGGTCCATATGCCCATGGCTCACAGTCACTATATCCGCAATATCTTCTATAGGTTCATAGTTGATGGCACCATCAAGCGCACCCTTTTTATAGGGGTCCATAATAATTTTTACATTGCTATTGGAAATCAAAAAGGAGGAATGTCCATAGTATTTTATCTTAAGAATGTCTGTAAGTCTTATTCCTCTTTCCTCTTTCTCAATTCTCCGAACAGGCTCCTCTATTTTCTCCTCCACTATAACAGGCGTTTTTTCAGTCTTCTCTGTCACCTCCTCCTCTACCACCTCATCATTTGCTGCTCCGGTAAGTCCTTCAATATGCTCTTCCATATCTTCTGCAAGCTCAAGCTGATGCTCTGCTCCCTCTTCTTCTGATTCCTCCTTCACGCTGACTACACCCTCTTTGAGGTTCTTCAATCTTTCTTTTAGCTCATCTATCTCTTTTTTAAGCTCCTCCACACTCATTTTCATCTCTGATATTACAGCTTCAAATTTCTCACCCAATCCCTCCTCTACTTTTTTCTCCACTACATCCCTCACCATTGTGTCAATATCCTTAATAGCACCTTTAAATACCTTTTCACCTTCTCTTTCTATTTGTTCCCTCAAAGCCTCTTTCGCAGCATTTGTGAATATATCCCTTGAAGTAGCAAGATAATTCATAAACTGGAGCTTTATCATGTCCTTAAAATCACCACTCTTTAAGAAGTCTTCTATATTCTTTACTATCTCCTTTTCTTTCTTTTCGGTAATAATGGACTTTACCTTATCCTCCAGTACACTGGTAAGAAAATCCCTGTGCTCGGAGAGCCAATTTACAATCTCATCTGAAATCTTTTCCTGCGTGTCTTTAGACTTAAGAGTCTTTTCTATAACTTCCGCGAACTCTCTTTCTTTTTCTGCAACTTTTCTCCTTATGAGATCATCCAGAGTATCACGTAATTTCTGCAATTTTTCACTCGCTATCTCACCTGCTTCACTCTCAACCCGCTGTGCTATTTCCCCACTTTTTACCCTTTCATCAATTGCAGCCTGAACTTCACTCAACTTTTCATTTTCTCTTGTCTCAATTTCCTCCGATAGCCTGTGTTTCAGCTCTTCTATCCTGCGTGTAAGTTCATCTATTGTACTTCTTATGTATGAGGAAATTGAATCCTCTATTATTTTTTGTACCTGTTCATACAATCTGTCCCTTTCTTCCATTTCCATTTATATCACCCCCCAAAAAACTCCTTTATAACGTCTTCTAATGTAGGTTTTCCTATCTCCTGCAGTTCATAAAAAACCCTAACATAAGGTTTATTAAGTTTCAATATTCTTCCAAGATTTATAGGGGTTGCTACAATAACAAGGTCTGCAGGAGTGTTGTTAATAGTTTCCTCAAGCTCTTTTAGCTGTCTTTCTGAATAACCCATTGCAGGAAGAAGAGTCCCTATGTGCGAATATTTGGCATAAACATCTTTAATGGAACCCACCGCATATTCTCTTGGATCAACAAGTTCTAAAGCACCATATTTTTCCGCTGCAACAACTCCCGCTCCATATGGCATTTCACCATGCGTGAGAGTTGGCCCGTCTTCAACAACAAGCACTTTTTTGCCAAAAATCATTGAAGGGTCTTCAACAGAGATAGGAGATGCAGCCTCAATAATCTTCGCCTTTGGGTTCACAGACCGGACATTTTCTCTCACAGCTTCAATATCTTCAGGATAAGCTGTGTCTATTTTATTTATAACTATAACATCAGCAAGTCTAACATTGGCTTCACCCGGGTGATATGTTATCTCATGATATGGTCTGTGAGGGTCAACCACCACTATATGAAGGTCTGGTTTATAAAAAGGCAGGTCATTATTTCCACCATCCCATAAAATCACATCTGCTTCTTTTTCTGCCTCTCTTAAGATCTTCTCATAATCTACACCAGCATACACCACGTTCCCTCTTGAGATATGAGGCTCATATTCCTCTCTCTCCTCTATGGTACAATTATATTTGTCAAGATCTTCAAGGGTTTCAAATCTCTGTACAACCTGTTTTGTAAGATCTCCGTACGGCATAGGATGACGTATAACAACAGTTTTCTTGCCGAGTTTTTTGAGTATTTCAGCAACTTTTCTTGTGGTCTGGCTTTTACCTGAACCGGTCCTTGCGGCGCAAACAGAAATTACAGGCTTTTCAGACTTTATCATGGTAGTACCTGTGCCCATAAGCCAGAAATCTGCCCCTTTAGCAATGGCTCTTGAAGCTCTGTGCATAACATACTCATGTGAAACGTCCGAATAAGCAAAAACAACTATATCAACCTTTTTCTCTTCAATAATTTTTTCCATATCATCTTCTGAGTAAATAGGAATACCTTCCGGATAAAGTCTGCCCGCCAATTCAGGGGGATATTTCCTTCCATCAATATCCGGTATCTGAGTTGCCGTAAAACCAACAACTTCATATTCTTCGTTGTCCCTGAAATATGTATTGAAGTTGTGAAAATCACGTCCCGCTGCACCGAGTATTAACACCTTCCTCTTTGCCATCATTTACCTCCTTTTTTCTACAGTTCTTAAAGCCTCCTCAAATATTTCAAGTGCCACATCAAGCTCTTCTTTTTTTACTGTTAATGCAGGGGCCCATCTTATTGCACTCGGCCCCGCAGCAAGCAATAAGAGTCCCTTTTTAAAGGCTTCATCTACAATTCTGTTTCTTAATCCAGGGTTGTATTTTTTACTCTCTCTATCTTTCACAATGTCCACACCTATCATAAGCCCCTTTCCCCGCACATCTCCAATAAATTCATACGTATCCATAAGTTTTTTCAGGTTCTCCATGAGATAATGCCCCATCTTTTCTGCATTCTCAATAAGACCATTCTCAAGAAGCTCAATGGTTTTAAGAGCCACCATACATGACACCGGATTTCCTCCAAAAGTGCTCGCATGAGCACCTGCACCCCAATCCATTAAAGAGGATCTGGCAACCATTGCACCAAGAGGAAAACCTGAGGCTATACCCTTTGCAACGGTTACAATATCGGGTATAATCCCAAAATGTTCTATGGCAAACATCCTGCCTGTTCTTCCCATTCCAGATTGCACTTCATCATCAACAAGCAGGATTCCATATTTTGATATGAGGTCTTTTAATTTCCTGAAAAAATCTAACGGTGGAACAATATATCCACCTTCGCCCTGTATGGGTTCAAAAAACACAGCAGCAACTTCTTCCGGATCCACAAGTCTTCTAAAAACAACATTATCTATATAATCAATAACAGCGTCAGAAACCCTTTCTTCAGGTATTCCAAAAGGGGGCCTGTAAGGGTCGGGGTATGGAACATGTATGACTCCCTGAATAAGGGGGGCAAATCCTTTATGATGAACACTTTTTGAACCAGAAAGGCTCATAGCGCCATACGTTCTACCATGAAAAGCTCCAATAAAAGCAATCACATAAGGTCTTTTAGTATGGAATCTGGCAAGTTTAAATGCTGCTTCATTGGCCTCTGCCCCTGAATTACCAAAAAATACCTTCCTGTTTGCGGCTCCGGGAACAATCTCTGCCAGTTTCTCGGCAAGCATTATTTCCGCAGGATAATAAAAGTCCGTTCCTGACATGTGTACAAGCTTTTTAATCTGCTCTATTGCTGTCTCTATTATTTCAGGATGTGAATGTCCGGTTGCAAGAACTGCAACTCCAGCTGTCATATCCAGGAACCTGTTACCATCCACATCGTAAATCCAGACACCTTCCCCCTTTTCCACTACAGCTGGATAGCTCCGGGTATATGAGGGGGATATAAATTTCTTGTCTTTATCAAGCCACTTTTTAGCTATCGGGCCGGGTAACTCAGTTTTTATTTTTGGCCTAAGCAATCTATGTTTCTCCTTTTTGAAATAAAACGTTTCTTTTTGCAAACTGTTCTTATTGCTTATTATAGTCTAATGCCTTAAGTTCGGATAGTCAAAGCACCAGAGTATTTTGACGCCTTTGTTTTGTTCGCATTTTCATCTTGATAAAGCCCAAAAAGTGGGTTAAAATATATCCATACACAGGTAACGATAAAGCTCATAAACATAAATGAGTATTAAAATACTACTTATCCTTCCGCTCCTCTATGACCCTTTTGTGGGGAAAGACAAAACAAAACATTTTGGCGCATCCTGCATAATAGCACAGGCTACCTATATTAAAACGCATAGTGTAGCAAAAACTATTTTTCTCTCAACCTCAATTGGAGTTGCTAAAGAGATTTACGATCTCAAGATCAAAAAAACAAAATTCAGTACAAAAGACCTTTTGTGGGACTTTGCAGGCACACTTACCGGGATTTTTATACAGAGATACTATTGACCAAGATTGTAAGGCTTTTTAAAAACACCTCTGTCTGTCACTATGGAAGTTATCAAAAAACCGGGTGTTATATCAAAGGCATAGTTTAGAGCCTTCGCATCCTCCTTGGTAATAAGGCATTTTCTTATCCATTTTACTTCATTTTCGCTTCTTTTTTCTATGGGGATTTCAAAACCCGAAGAAATGGTCAAATCAATTGATGTAAAAGGAGCAGCAACATAAAAAGGAATATCAAAATAACTGGCAAGTATAGCAAGATTCAGTGTGCCTATTTTATTGGCAGTGTCTCCGTTTCTTGCAATCCTGTCTGCTCCCACTATTATAGCATCTATTTTCTCCCTTTCAATGACAAACCCGGTTGAATTATCCGTAATCAAAATAGCAGGTACACTGTTCTGGGAAAGCTCCCACATGGTTAATCTTGCTCCCTGAAGAAGTGGTCTGGTTTCAGGCACATATACCCTATCCAGCATTCCCCTTTCATGAAGTTTGTAAATAATACCAAGCGCTGTCCCTATATGATTGGTGGCAAAATAACCTGTGTTACAGATGGTCATGATTCTGTATTTTTTCCCTTCTTCAAAAAGACCTGCTCCATATTCAGCAATTTTTTCGCAGTTTGTAGCTTCCTTCTTATCAATCTCCTCGGCTTTTTCTCTTAAAAGTTTTAAGAGCTCATCCCTTTTTTCTGCCCTCTGTATAATATTACGCATCTCGTCCATTGCCTTAAACAGGTTTACAGCTGTAGGCCTTGTATTCTCAATCCGTTGAATAGCTCTAAGCAACCTGCTTTTAAGCCTTTTCAGTTTTTTTTCACGAGAACGTATTGCAAGAAGTGCCACAAGATATGCAGCAAAAATCGCAATAAGTGGAGCTCCTCTTACTTTCAGTTCAGTAATTGCCCTGACCCCCTCTCCAAGAGTGTAAATGTACTCGTACCTCATAAGGTCGGGAAGTCTGGATTGATCAATAATCCTGAGCGTATCTCTGTATAGTTCTACTGGTTTATTAAGCATTTTTATCTCCCCTTTTTTCAAAAAGAGCTTTTATTATATTATTACACTCAAAATCCATAATCCCAATCCTTACATCAGACGTAAACCAGTGAAAATCTGAGCCTCCTGTAATAATGAGTTTTCGTTGTATAGCGTATTCATAAAAAAATTCAATGTCCTCTTTAGAATGTTTTGGGTGAAACACCTCAACCCCGTCAAAATTGTATTTCAGAATACGCAGTGCAAACTCTCTTTCTGGCAAAAGTCCAGGATGGGCAAGCACCACCACAGCTCCCCAATCTCTCAAAAGCTGCATAGCTTTTTCCACGCTTATTTCATACTTTGGAACATAGGCCGGATCATTGTTCCCAATGAGGCCATAAAAGGCCTCTTCATGAGTGGCTGTGTACCCCTTTTCATACAGAGCCCGCGCAATATGGGGTCTTCCCAGAGCACCATCCTGCGCGATCTCTTTAACTCTCTCAAAATCAATGGCATACCCCATATCGTTGAGCTTTTCAACCATTTTCCTTGCACGATTTTCTCTCTTCTCTTTAATTTCAAGCAGAAAATCTTTAACCTTTGGGGATTTGTGATCAATAAAATATCCCAGTATATGGACATCATGCCCCTCAAACACCGAGGAAAACTCAATACCTGGAATAACCTCAACACCTAACTTTTTACCTGCTATTATCCCCTCCTCTACTCCGCACACTGTGTCGTGATCAGTAATGGCAATAAAATTAAGACCTGCATCATGGGCAAATTTTACCACCTTGGCGGGCGAATATTTCCCATCTGAAAAATGGGTATGAATATGGAGATCACACTTCATATTACCTATGCAATTTTATCATACCCAATATATAAGCCAGTATAAGCAACATCAACCATACACCGGACTCTCTACTAACCCTTCTGTCAGAG
>JALVLE010000276.1 GCA_027033555.1 Caldifarciminota bacterium
TGTCCTTAACCTGTATAGAAAAAGGCCCTATACTTGTATAAACGGTTCCAACGTATGGCATTGCAAGCAATTCTCTGTATAATGAAATTACTTCTTTGTTTGTTTCAGGATCTATAAAATGGGGTATGATCTCGGCTAATGGTTTTAGCACAAATTCCCTTTCTCTGAACCTGGGGTGCGGAACAGATAGGTATTTGCTCTTTATAATGCGTTTTTCGTAAAAAATAATGTCAATATCTATCTCTCGTGGTTCCATGTGTCCGGAAGTCCTTCCCATATCTTTTTCAATTTTTTTAAGTGCTTTTAAGAGTCTGTAAGGTGTTAAAGCTGTCTCAGCGAGCACTGCCATGTTTAAGTAGGGATCCTGGTCTGCATTGTCCCATGGAAGCGTTTCTATAACAGATGATAGTTTCAATATATGTATGCCCCGTGTTTTCATGTATTCAACGGCTTTTTGGAGGTTTTTAGACCTGTTTCCTTTGTTTGAACCGAGGGAAAGTGCGATTTTGTATAAGTGCATGGTTAAATTTTATTGCACCTTTCACATCCTTCAAAGTTTGGAATTTTATCTTTGTTAGGGTATAATTTATACATTAGAAGGAGGATTTTATATGAAGAAAGTTGTAATATACATGGTCCTATTATTGGTAATGATGATGGGATGTGTAAAAATACCACAGAAGATGCCTGTATGGGAGGTAACCCTGAATATTCCTGCCATAGATACCACTTTAACCATGCACGATCTTGACGAAGAAAAGGATGAGGTGTTTATTTCCGGGGATACAGTATTTTATGGGGAAGATACGGTATTTTATGATAAGGTGATTCCCAATGTGGAAATCCCTTTTGTGAGTTCTAAGTATGCTCACAATCTCCCTTCTTCTCTTGATTCTACTGCAACACATATAAGAAGTGTTCTTACGAGAGTTTATTATGGTGCCTATATTACAGGAAGAATAGATAGCCTTACTACCGGTAATCTCAGAATTACATTTAAAACCAATGATACAACCTATGTCCAAACAGATTCAGTTGCTTTAAATCCGGGGAATTATTATAATTATCCGGTTGTTTCCCATATTGATAATATCCCTCTTGGTCCATTTACTGTGGAGGTTGTCATTGATTCTTTGCGTGGAAGCGGGTTTCTTGATACGGTTAAGGCTTTTTACAGGATACCTTTTAGCGCAAGATTTTTAGGAGATACTCTAGTAACTATTTTGAAAGAGGTTAAAGTACCTGAAGATATAAAAGATGAAACAGGCGAGGTTGATACATTTATAAGAAACAATTACGTATTACATCTTTCCATCTGGAATCTTTTGCCAGTTGAGCTTGTTATGAATGCCTGGCTATTTACAAAGGACACACAACGAGTTTACACTTTGCTGGATACGTTTCATTTGCCAATACCTCCACTCACCAATGGTATGACACAGGGGCAGGAGGCCTTTTTATCAAAAGATATAGTGATTCCGGATACGTTTTTTGATTATCTTGGAGATGATAGTATTTTTGTAAAAGCAGAGGTTTTAATTCCACCCCGGAATGATACAGTGTTTTTTACAGCTGAGGATTATATAAGAGTGTGGGGATACATTGGTATAGAAAAATATATTAATTTAAATGGAGGTAATCAATGAGAAAAACAAAGGCTTTGCTTTTATCTTTCTTTCTGTTTGGTGCTATTTATGCCTTTCCTCTTGAGCCACAGACAGGCTCTTATTATGGGTTTGCAGGTACATTTGGTCCGCATGCTTTGTTTGTTGCGCCTTCCAACCTTGCTCTTCCAAGGAGCCCCGTATTTTATCTATATTTACCGTATGTTCATCTTGGTGTTACCAATAACGTTATGGATATCTCATTGTTTAATCATATCTTCCAGCTGGATACCTTAAAAGATGCCGATAAACAAACTCTTCTTGATAGAATTAAACACAATTCCTGGAATACAAGCTTTGCTAATTCTGCCGTTTTGGGCGTATCAATAGGGAACTTTGCACTTGGTGTTAGAGAGTTCGGTGGTGTAAGAGCAAAAGTCCCCAGGGACCTTCTAAATCTAATGCTTCTGGGCAATGAACTTGGGCGTGTGTATGATTTCAGCGATTTTAGATTTGAGTATATGACTGGGATGGAAGCGAGTCTGGGAGGGGCCTATACCATTAACATAGAAAATTACAAAAATCTAAACAACCTCAATGTAGGGGTTTCTATAGGATATATTTATGCTTCTACATTTGGAATGGAAATAGACAGTGGAAGCCCACTTCCAGCTTATTTTTCTATTGATAGTGTACATTCTGCTTTTATAAGTGATTCGCATTACCTTGCCTTACCCGATACTGTTTATCTTAAATATGCTGAGGGAGGAACAGGATACAGGATAAATCTTGGCGTATCTTCGCAATTGAACAGAGAAGTTTCAGTGGCAATAGGGCTTGAAAATGCGCTTTCAGACATTTACTGGAATAAAAATCCCTTTTATGGGATGACATATCTTAATGTGAGAAAATTTAAATTGCAAAGCCTAATTGACTCTGCATACAGAGACACCTTTATAGATACTCTGACGACTGATACTGTGCATCGGGCTTTCCATACCTCTTTACCGAGAATTCTCAGAATAGGTCTGAATTACAAAAGCAGTTCGCAACCCATTACCACATATCTTGATTACGAGCAGGGTTTCAGTAATGGTGTATTTTCCACTACTGTTCCAAAGCTTTCTTTTGGTGCCGAGTATAATCCATTGAGCTTTATCCCGGTTCGCCTCGGTTTTACTGTGGGCGGAGATGTTGGATTTGGATTTAACACCGGAATTGGTTTGAGATTCCCGTATTTCTTCCTTGATATCGGTTATTCTGCACACAATGGACTGTTTAACTCAGCAGAAGGAGAGGAGATTACATTTGCCCTGGGTTCAAGGGCTCCGCTCACCGGTTATATAAGAGGAAAGGTTGAAGATTCTATTACCGGTGAGCCCCTTATCGCTGATATTAATGTATATACACCCAAAAAACACTTCAGGATAAAAAGTGATAGCATGGGATATTTTATGTTAAAGGTCCCTGAGGGGAAGACGCATCTTAAAATTATGAGAGAAGACTATTTTACAAAGGACGTGTATGTGGACGTAATGCCAAAAGAAAAAGTGGAGCTTAATGTAAAACTCCTTGCAAAGATAGGGAAGATTGTTATGACAGTTGTTAATAAGACTACACAGAGGCCTGTTGATTCTGCAGATGTTTATCTGGTGGGAGAGGATGGCACCGAAAAACTTTATAAGACAGATTCAATTGGAGTGGTTAAAGCCAAGTTATTTGCAGGTACATACAGGCTCAAGGTATATAAGGAAGGTTATCTTCTTTATCAGGATGAAATAGTAATTGAACCTTCTCAGCTTCTTGCAAAAAGAATAGAACTTGTTCCTGCAGAAGGGAAACTCCTTGGCAGAGTATATAATGCAAAGACCATGCAGGGACTTGAGGCTGTGGTATATGTGTATGATTCAACCGGGCAAAAGGAAATCACCAGGACTTCAACAACAAAGAAGGGTGAGTATTCATTTATCCTGCCACAGGGCGAGTATAAAGTAAAAGCTATCGCCAAAGACAAAAAATACCTGCCTCAGGAGGCTACAATTGTAGTTGAAGGCGGAAAAGAAACAGTAAGAGACTTTGCATTACTTAAGAAGAAAATGAGATTTACCTTTAGAAACATCTATTTTGACTTCAATAAATCCACAATAAGACCAGAATCTTATCCTGTGCTGGATTCTATTGTGCAGTGGCTGAAAGAAAATCCCACGGTTAAAGTGAGAATTGAGGGACACACAGATACACGGGGTTCAAGATGGTATAATAAGAGACTTTCTCAGGCGCGGGCAAATGCGGTAAGAGAGTATCTCATTCAGCACGGTATAGATCCCAAGAGACTTGTTGCAGTGGGTTACGGAGAAGAAAGGCCGGTAGTCTTCCCTGAGAGAACGGAAGAGGATTATCAGAAGAACAGGCGTGTTGAATTCTACATTCTTGGTGAAGTCAAATAGGTTTTTGGGGGCTTAAGGCCCCCTTTTTTATGATTTATCCTGGGTTATATTCATTCATTGAAAAAAAACAAGTCCTGAAAAAAATAAGATTTGCAATCCTGTCTCATCAAGCTGCTTGTGATTTAAACTATAGATTTACTGTGAGTGTTCTTCTGGATGAAGGCTTTAACGTAGTTGTTATTTTTTCGCCCGAACATGGTTTTTTTTCTGAGGAACAGGATCAGAAATCTGTCCCGCATAGAATGCTCTGGAAAATTCCAGTGTTTAGCCTGTATGGAGAACACCTTGTCCCTCCAGATGAATTCCTTCATAAGTTTGACGCACTTATTATTGATCTTGTGGATATAGGTACCAGGTATTATACTTACATATGGACAGCGGTATTGTTTCTTAAAAGACTTTCTGGTAAGGATAAAAAGGTGTTTGTGCTGGACAGGCCAAATCCTCTCGGTGGTGATTTTATTGAAGGGCCTATACTGAAAGAGGAGTATTTTAGTTTTGTGGGACTTTTGCCATTACCTGTTGTTCATGGAATGACTTTTGGGGAGCTTATTAAATATGCTGTAGATTATTATAAACTGGATGTTGATGTTGAAATATGCCCTGTAAAAGGATATAAAAGGAGTATGGGGTTTTATGAGTTGGGCCTGGATTTTATTCCTCCATCTCCCAATATGCCTTTTATTACAACTGCGTATGTTTATCCCGGTATGTGTCTTCTTGAGGCAACCAATATTTCTGAAGGAAGGGGAACCACCCGTCCATTTGAGATTTTCGGTGCACCTTTTATGAATCCCTTTAAGCTTGTGAAATACCTTGGTTTTGTAGATGGAGCTATAGTGAGGCCTTATTACTTCATTCCCACATTTAATAAATATAAAGGTAAGCTCACAGGTGGTGGATTTATTCACGTAAAAAACTTCAAAAGGTTTAAACCCTTTTCTTTTGGAATAAAGCTTATAAAAACAATAAGGGAGTTGTATGGAGATAAATTTAAGTTCAGGTCCCCTCCTTATGAATATGAGAAGGAAAAAATGCCCTTTGATATCTTAACAGGCTCTGATTTTATAAGAAAACATATAGACAAATTTTCATTAGAGGATTTTGAAAGTATATGGGAAGAGGATGTAGAGAAGTTCAGGAACATAAGGGACAGGTATTTGATTTATGCGTGAGGCCATTATTCTTGCTGCTGGGTTTGGTATGCGGCTGAGGCCTATAACAGATGTTATTCCGAAGGCTGTTTTCCCTGTATTGGAAAGGCCTCTTGTTGTATGGCAGATAGAGAGATTAAAAGAGAGGGGTTTTAAAAGATTTTATATAAATACGCATTATCTTGCAGAAAAGGTGGTAAAAGCTGTGAAGGATTATGGGGAAGGGGACAATGTGATTTTTCAACAAGAGAATCCGATACTTTTGACAGGTGGAGGTCTTAAGGGCCTCCTTGAAAAGGTTAAAAATGGGCATGTGCTTGTACATAATGTAGATATTATAGAGGATTTCAATCTGGAAGAGCTATTTAGAGTACACGAGCTGGAGGATAACGATATTACCTGGGAACTTGCAGAAGATAAAGGCACTGTGAAGGTGAATAAAAATAGAGTGGTTGACATTGGAGATGATGGTGTTGCTTTTACCGGTGTAGGTGTTTATAAAAAAGAGATAATTTCTTTAATGCCTGCTCGTAGGTTTCATCTTATCCCCTGGATAAAAGAGCACATTGAAAGATTAAAAGTAGGATATGTGCTTACAGATAAGTTTTGGGTGGATATGGGAACACCATCAGGTGTATTTCTCGCATATAAGCATCTTTTGAAAAATAAATCCCTGATATTGGGGAATGTAACGGGAAAGGTAAGGTTTAGAGGTTTCGTATATATTGGCAAAAATGTAAAAATTTATGGAACAGGTGTAATTGAGGACACGATTGTTCTTGGTAGGGCAGTGATCAATGGCACCTTTAACATTAGAAGGAGTATTATCTATGAAGACAGAAGAGTTGCCTTTTGATGGTCTGGGATTTGTAGAGGAAAAAAGTGGCGGTTCTGAGAGAAAATTTTATAGAGTAAGAAAAGATGGGTATTTTTTTATACTTATGGAGTCCTCCTGGAAGGAGATAGAAAGATATAAGCGGTTAAATGACATACTTTTGCGTGAAGGTATTAATGTGCCACGTATTTATGAGGTAAAGGGAAATTACATTTTAATGGAGGACTTAGGAGAAAAGAGCCTTTTAAAATTGGTGAAAGAGTACGGATTTAATCCTGAACTATACAAGAGAGTTATTGACGCGCTGGTAAAGTTTCAAAATACAACCATTCCAGGTTTACCTGTCTTTGGGAGAAAAAAGCTTTATAATGAGTATGAACAATTTAAAGAATTTTACCTGTTGCCGAACAGGATAAACGTTAAAATCTGGGAAAGATACGTGGAACAAGCTGTAGAAGCTTGTCTTGGAACAGAAGATGTTACTATGCATAGAGATTTTCAGGCCACCAATATATATTTTAAAAACGGAGAAGTTTATTTTATTGATTTCCAGGACATGCATACTGGGCCAGTCTATTTTGATCTCGCCTCACTTTTGTTTGATCCTTATGTAATGATGCAAAATAGTTATAAACAAGAGCTTTATGAATATTACGGCAGGGTCAGTGGAAGGTCGCTTAGTATGACTCAGTATCTTTCCTGCGCCATGTTAAGGGTTATGCAGGCCGTTTCGGCTTATATAAGATTAAGTGCGCAGGGAAAAGAATTTTTTAAAGGGTTTATAAAAAGGGGTAAGTGCACTTTAAGAAATATTCTAAGAGACATGGGCCTGGATATTCTGGCCGATTCTGTTGAGTAGTTTTTATATTTCGCTTGAAGAGTTTTAAAATTTACCCATGCCAAAAAAGAGTACAGGGATAAAAGAAGTGGTTCCTCATTCTATAGATGCGGAGATGAGTATCCTTGGGGCAATGTTAATGGACAGGAATGCTCTTGATAGAGGGATTGAACAACTTACCGAAGATGACTTTTATTTGCCTGCCCACAGAACTATTTACAGGGCTATTGTAGAGGCGTTTAATCAACACAGAGTTGCAGATCCTATTATAGTAAAGGATATATTGGAGAAAAAAGGGCAGCTTAAAGAGGTGGGAGGAGAAGAGTATCTTGTAAATTTAATACAGAATGTTCTATCCCTCGCGGTATTTGACAAACATGTTGAGCTTGTTCTTGAAAAATCACTCAATCGTAAGGTTATAAAGGCAGCAGAAGAAGTTATGAAAAAGGCGATTGCAGAATCTTTAAAAGGGGATGAACTTCTTGATTTTGCGGAGCAAAAAATTCTTGAAATTAGAGAAAAAGGAGTGAGAAAGGGATTTTACGGTATCTCAGAGATGGTACATGACATATATACTCATCTTGAAAAAATCAGAAAAGAAGGGAGAAATATTACTGGCATTCCAACAGGATTTCGTGATCTTGATGATGTTACAAGTGGTTTACATGAATCTGACTTTATCATCCTCGCTTCTCGTCCTTCTATGGGGAAAACAAGCCTTGCCTTAAACATTATACGAAATGTGGCTGTGGAAAAAAATATTCCAGTGGCCTTTTTTAGCATTGAGATGAGTAAAGACCAGATTGCGCTAAGGTTTATGTGTATGGAGGCAGAGGTATCTATTTCCAGGGCAAGGAGTGGTAGATTAAGTAGCAAAGACATGGAAAAGATAATGACCGCGGTGGAGAAGCTGGAGAAGGCGCCTATATACATAGATGACACGTCTGGTATCCATCTTCTGGAGCTTAAAGCGAAAGCAAGAAGAATAAAGCGTGAGCGTGGTGTTAAGTTAATAGTAATAGACTATCTCCAGCTTATTAATGCACCGGAAAAAGAGAATAGGCAACAGCAGGTTTCACTTATTTCAAGAGAACTTAAAGGTCTCGCAAGAGAACTTAATATTCCTGTCCTTGCGCTTGCGCAGCTTTCAAGGGCCGCAGTAAAAAGGGAGGATAAGCGACCACAACTCTCTGATCTAAGGGAGTCGGGCTCACTTGAACAGGATGCAGATCTTGTGCTTTTAATACATAGACCAAATAAAGAGAAAAAAAACAAAGAGACAGAAAGCTCCTCCGGAGAAAACGAAGTGGTAGAGCTCATTATTGCCAAACACAGAAATGGCCCTGTTACCAGTGTTAAATTGTTGTTTGTTAAGCCGTTCACGAGGTTCAGAGACTATACAGAAGAGAAACAAGAAGAGGATATGCCCATATTTTGAAAATTGTGAAAAGAGAACTTATTCGTTTATACATAAGGTTTATTACAGTCAGACTTATTGAATTTGCATTGCTAACCGCTGTGGGGTATATGTATTTTTACTTCCTTGCTGCTTTTTTCCACTCTTTTAGAGTGTTTGGAATCTTATTTTTTATTCCCTCTATTGTTCATCTTATTTTAACTTTAAAGTTGATTATAAACAGGAGAGATTTTGCGCTTTATATAGAAAAACATAACGATCTTGAAGAGTATTTTATTTCATATTTTGAAGTCTTTCGGGATGATGAAGGTTTTAGAAAAGCTTTAGAAAAAAGACTTAGCGAGATTTTAAAAGCAAAAAAAATTAAAATACCTTTTTATCAACATATAATTTATGGAATTTTTATTTCCTTTGTCCTGCTTGAAATATTGATTATAGGTTTTTCCTATTGGCAGGCTGATGCCAGAGGATGGATTTATTTTGATAGTACCAGATACGTGGCTTTTAGAGGTGAAAAATTGCATATAAAATTGAAAGGTAGCCGTTTATCTCAGGATATATACATAAAATTGAGTAAAATCGGGGGATTATCCCGACAAGCGTTTGAAAAAACTTTTAAAAAATATAAAGTTGATAGTTTTCAAGTAAAAGGTGAGGACGTTTATATAAAGGTTCCTCAACATGAAGGAATATACCTTTTGGGCTGTTCCCGCTGTATTTCTGCTCTTCTCCTGGTAAAATCTTACCCCTATATTAAAACTGAAGGGTATGTAGAAGACAGGCTTACAAACAAAAAAAGGAAACTGAATTTAAATGATTATGTGTTAAAAGGAACTTCAATAGAAATAACTTTAAAAAGCTTTCATGCGGATTCTGGTATTATTGTTATAAATGAGGTGAAAAGAAGCTTTAAGAAAACCCTCAAGGTTAATTTTACAGCGCAGAAGGATGTTAAAGTACGAGCTAAACTGTTTGCAGGCACAAGAAGCGTAGATACTGTTTTATATAACCTGCATGTTGTCCTTGATGCTTCTCCTGAGGTGGTTATTTTATATCCAGTAAATACTATAAATCCAGTGCTCTCTGACACGGAG
>JALVLE010000277.1 GCA_027033555.1 Caldifarciminota bacterium
CATCTTATTTACGCTGCAAGCGCTCAGAATATAGATACTTTGATAGTTAGAGGGAACGTTATTATGGAGGACTTTGAGATAAAAACACTTGACGAAGAGGCTATTAAAGAAAAGGCAAAAAGATACAGTGAGAAAATAAAGGAACTTGTAAATGAAGGTTAAGTTTCTTGGTGCAGCAGGTACAGTAACAGGTTCAAAATACCTTTTTACATTTCGCTCAGGTAAAAAGGTGATTATTGATTTTGGAATGTTTCAGGGTCCCCATGAGCTTGAGATGAAGAATTATGAGAAACTTGGTGTGGATTTTGCAGATGTTGACGCGATCATATTGACGCATGCACATCTTGATCATGTTGGACTTTTGCCAATTCTGGCCAGAAAAGGGTTTGATGGTAAAATAATTGCCACATCTGCAACGTATCATATTGCAAATATTGTGTTGCTTGATGCCGCCCATCTTCAGCACGAGGAAATTGAGACTGAAAACAAAAGACGGCAAAGGAGAGGAGAACCTGAGTTAAAACCTCTTTATGACGTCTCAGATGCTGCTCTGATTACAAGAAGGTTCCTTTATCCTGTGGCTTACAATGAGACTTTAGAACTGTTTGATGACTTTAAGGTAACTTTCAGAGATGCAGGTCATATACTCGGGTCGGCTTTTCTGGAAATAGAGGCTGAGAACAAGAAGATTGTTTTTTCTGGTGATCTTGGTAATTATAACAAGCCTGTGATTAGAGACCCTCAACCAATACACATGAAAGATGCTGATTTTGTTTTTCTTGAGTCCACTTACGGAAACAGGAATCACAAGTCAATTGAGGAGTCAAAAAGGGAATTGCTGGATGCTATAAAAGATACTTACGAAAGGGGAGGAAATGCACTAATACCCTCTTTTGCCATTGAGAGAGCACAGGATATTTTATACTATTTAAGAGAATTTTATGAAAAAGGGCAGCTTCCACCGGTCAAGGTATTTCTGGATAGTCCAATGGCCATTGAGGTTACACATATTTTTAAGCTGCATAAAGAATGCTACGATGAGGAAGCAAAGGCGTTAATAGAAAAAGGAAAAGACCTCTTTAGCTTCCCGGGTTTAAAAGCCACAAGGTCTGTACAGGCCTCAAAGGAAATAAATTACATAAAGCATGGAGCAGTTATTATCGCCGGTTCAGGTATGTGTACAGGTGGCAGGATTAAGCATCACCTAAAGCATAATCTGTGGAGAGAGGAATCCTCGGTTATATTTGTGGGTTATCAGGCAAAAGGGACACTGGGCAGAAAAATAATAGATGGGGAGAAGGTGGTAAAGATTTACGGAGAGGATGTAGTTGTAAAGGCAAAAATCTACACTATAGGAGGTTTTTCAGCACATGCTGACAGGAGAGAGTTGCTTTCGTGGGTCAGGGATGTGAGAAAAGGTGCCACGATTTTCCATGTTCATGGCGAGGAGGAAGCGCTTGTGGCCATGAAGGATGCAGTAGATTCAATGGGATATAAAGGGTATATTCCAGAATACAGGGAAGAGATAGAAATTTGATAAAGAGAAAAGTAGGAGGATTTTAAAATGGCAAAATTGCAGGATGTGTTTAATAAACTCAAAGAGGTGAAAATAGAAAAGCTTGATAAAGATATCGTCTCGCTTGGACTTGTAAGGGATCTTGCCGTAGAGGGCAATGTTGTTTCATTTTCTCTGAAGGTACCTCTTGGTGAAGATCCAATTGCACTGGAAAAAAGAACAATAGAAAAAATAAAGGAACTTGACTGGGTTGAAAAAGTAGATATAAAAGTAGAAAAGCATAGGGTTGAAACGCCAAAATTTGGGAAAGAAGCCGAAAAGCCAAAAGGTCCTCAAAAGATTGAAGGTATAAAGTATATTGTGGTGGTGGCAAGTGGAAAAGGGGGTGTGGGTAAATCTACAGTGGCTGCAAATCTGGCACTCAGCCTCGCACAAAAAGGAAAAAAGGTTGGCCTCTTTGATGGTGATATTTATGGTCCCTCTATACCGAAAATGTTTGGTATAGAAGGTCTTGTTCCGAGGGTGCAGGATAACAAAATGGTGCCGGTTGAAAGATTTGGGATTAAGTTGCTTTCCATAGGTCTTATGCTGGAGGAGGATACACCTGTTATATGGAGAGGGCCTCTTGTTCATAAAGCCTATCAGCAGTTTTTCTTTGATACTTTGTGGGGAGAACTTGATTTTCTGGTCGTTGATTTCCCGCCTGGTACAGGTGATGCACAGATAAGTGCGCTTCAGCTTGTGAAAATTGATGGTGCGGTTATTGTTACAACTCCTCAGGACGTGGCATTAATTGATGTGAAGAAAGCTACTAACATGTTTGTAAAAATGCAGGTACCTGTAATTGGGGTTGTGGAGAACATGAGTTATTTTAAATGCCCAAAATGTGGTGAAATAACCAGGATTTTCGGACAAGGTGGGGCAGAGAAACTGGGTAAGGAAATGGGGCTTCCGCTTCTTGGTCAGATTCCCATTGACCCGGACATTGTTCAACAGGGAGATGTAGGTATGCCGGCTGCTGCAATGGGTATGGAGCATCCTGTTGCAGTTGAGTTTATGAAAATTGCAGAGAAAGTTATTTCAGCCTTTGAGTAAGGAGGGGATTTTATGAAAGCTATCTTCAAAAGTGAACCCGCTCCTGGAGCGGAGGTAAGAGATGCGCCCATTCCTGTTCCAGGTCCTGATGAGGTATTGATTAAAGTAAAGGCAACTACCATTTGTGGTACGGATGTTCATATATACACATGGGATGAATGGTCCCGAAGCAGGATTAAGCCACCCATGATTTTCGGCCATGAGTTTTCCGGTGAGGTTGTGGAGGTGGGTAAAAATGTAAAAAGTATAAAGCCGGGAGACTATGTATCTGCTGAAACCCATCTGGCGTGTGGACATTGTTATCAGTGCAGGACTGGTAATAAGCATCTGTGTGAAAATGTGAAAATACTTGGTGTGGATGTAGATGGAGCTTATGCGGAGTATGTGAAAATACCAGAAGAAAATGCCTGGAAAAACGATATTAGCCTTCCACCAGAAGTGGCTGCAATGCAGGAGCCTTTTGGAAATGCTGTACACGCTACCCTGATTGAGGATGTTGCAGCAAAAAGCGTTTCTGTTTTTGGAGCGGGTCCTATAGGAATAATGTCTGCTATGGTTGCCCGTGCTTCAGGCGCGAATTTAATAATTATAGTGGAACCGGATGAATACCGCAGAGAGCTTGCAAGGAAGGTAGGTTTTGAGCACGT
>JALVLE010000278.1 GCA_027033555.1 Caldifarciminota bacterium
ATTTTTAAGAGCAAAGATTTCAGAAGAGACTTTTAATTTGAAGCCAGGGGAAATCTTTGTTAAGGGGAAACGGCTATTTATTGGGACAGGCGATGGTATTCTTGAAATCCTTATACTTAAACCATCTGGAAAAAAGGAAATGCCAGCTTCTGAATTTATCAACGGTTATAGACCTCATGGACTTTATTTTACTTCACGATGATTTTGAGTTATAATAAACCTGCACTCAGCTAAAGGAGGAAAGATGAAAATATTGGAGTATGCAGCCAAAGAACTCTTAGCACAGTATGGTTTACCTGTAAAGAAGGGGAAGATAGCGAAAACCCCAGAAGAAGCGCGTAAAATCTGCGAAGAGCTGGGTGGGAAATGCGTTATAAAAGCGCAGGTTCCGGTGGGAGGAAGAGGAAAAGCAGGAGGAATAAAACTTGCGAGCTCTCCTGAAGAGGCATATGAGAAAGCGTCTCAGATTCTCAATATGAGTATAAAGGGGATAAAAGTCAAGAAAGTTTACGTCGTTGAAATTGCAGAATTTACCAAAGAGATTTACGCGGGTATATTCCTTGACAGAAAAAGCGAAAGGCCTGTACTCATGGTTTCCTCTGAAGGAGGAGTGGAAATAGAAGAGGTAGCAAAAACCAATCCAGATGCTATTATAAAACATTACATAGACCCTAAATACGGCCTTTTACCCTTTGAAACAAGAGAAGTAGCTTTTCGTTTAGGCATAGACAATAAACTTGCAGTTAAACTGGCCGGGTGCCTCTATAAGATGTATCAGGCATTTCAGGGATTAAATGCTCAGCTCGTGGAAGTTAACCCACTTGTGGTGGAAACAGACGGGAATCTTCTATGCCTTGATGCTAAAATTATCCTTGATGACAATGCAATCTTTAAAAACCCTGACCTGCTCAAATACAGGGATCTGGACTATGAGGATCCTTATGAATTACAGGCAAAAGAAAAGGGGCTCTCTTTTGTAAAACTTAATGGGAATATCGGATGTGCGGTGAACGGAGCAGGACTTGCCATGGCAACAATGGATATTATAAAAAAGTATGGAGGTGAACCTGCCAATTTCCTTGATGTGGGAGGAAGCTCCAACCCAGAAAAGATGAAAAATGCAATTAATATAATTTTATCCGACAAAAACGTAAAATCTATTTATGTTAATATATTTGGTGGAATAACAAGGTGTGATGACATTGCAAAAGGTCTTATAGAGGCCTTTAAAGAGCTTAATATTACAGTACCTGTAGTTGTTCGTCTCACTGGTACAAACGAGGAACTGGGCAGAAAAATGCTGAGAGAATCAGGGCTTCCATTACATATTGCAGAGACAATGAGAGAAGGTGCGCAGCTTGCAATAAAACTTGCTGGTGAATCAAAATGAATAAAAATGAGAAAATCATTGTAGCAGGAGTAATAGGCCTGGTTTCTGGTTTTATAATTGGAACTATACTTGCCCCCTGGAGCGGTGAGGAACTTCAGAAAAAAATAGGCGTAAGAAAAAGGACACTGGAAGAAAAACTAAAAAGGCTTGAGCAAAAAATAGATAGGTTATCGGAAAAACTGCAAGAGGAAGAATAAGGTGATACCTTTTTTCAGGAAGAAAAAAAGGCTACCTGCTGCCTCTGAGAAAAGGGAAATAAAAGAAGAGCTCTTTGTCAAATGTGAAAAATGTGGAACCATATTTTATAAGAAACAGCTTGAAAAAGAGCTCTGGGTCTGCCCGAAATGCGGTTATCATTTCAGAATTCCGGCTCTAAAGTATGTGGAATACCTTCTGGATGAGGGTACGTTTGTTGAGAGAATAGGAGATAATCTATATTCCTCTGACCCCTTAAAATTCCCGGGATACGCCAAAAAGCTTGAGGGATATTATGAAAAGTTAAAACTCAATGACGCTGCGGTGTGCGGGACAGGGCATATTAATGGTATAAAAGTGGTGCTTTTCGTCACTGATTTCAAATTTCTTGGCGGAAGCATGGGATCGGTGTATGGAGAAATTTTTTTGAGGGGCACCCGTAAAGCAATAAAAGAAAAAATACCATTTGTCTCTCTTACTACTTCCGGTGGTGGTGCAAGGATGCATGAAGGTATTTTCTCTCTCATGCAGATGGCAAAAACTGTGGTTGGAGTGGTAGAACTCAATGAGGCCAATATTCCTTTCATTTCGGTGGTGGCGCATCCTACCATGGGAGGGGTGATGGCCTCCTTCGCCTCCCTTGGTGACATTATTATAGCAGAACCCGGAGCTTTACTGGGATTCGCAGGACCACGTGTAATTGAACAAACCATAAGGCAGAAACTACCGGAAGGGTTTCAGACTTCAGAATTCCTGCTTGAAAAAGGGTTCCTGGATGATGTTGTTTCAAGAAAAGAATTGAAGGATAGACTTACTTTTTATTTAAAGCATCTTGGAGGGAGTAATGGCAGAGGTAAAACTGATTAAAGTGACCAAAATATACGATAAAGGCGTTATTGGCGTTAAAGATGCCACATTTACAGTTAAAGATGGGGAGTTTTGTGTAATTCTCGGACCATCTGGTTGCGGAAAAACCACCACGCTTCGTCTTATTGCAGGTCTTGAAACCATTACAAGTGGGGACATTTATATAGGTGACAGAAAGGTAAACAATGTACCTCCAAAAGACCGAGATATAGCAATGGTTTTTCAAAACTACGCGCTATATCCTCATATGAATGTATATGATAACATGGCATTTGGCCTCAAGATGCGCAAGGTTCCCAAAGATGAAATAAAAAGAAGGGTTCTTAAAGCTGCTAAAATGCTGGGAATAGAACATTTGCTGGACAGAAAACCCAAAGAGCTTTCAGGTGGGCAGAGACAAAGAGTGGCACTGGGAAGAGCCATTGTAAGAGAACCGAAGGTTTTCTTATTTGACGAGCCACTTTCCAATCTTGACGCCAAGATGCGTGTTAAGATGAGAGCTGAACTTGCCAGACTTCACAAAGAGTTAAACGCCACTTCTATCTACGTCACCCATGATCAGGTAGAGGCAATGACTCTTGCGAACAAAATAGTGTTAATAAACAAAGGCGAGATTCAGCAAATCGCCGATCCGCTTACTATGTATCATAAACCTGCAAACAAGTTTGTTGCTGGTTTTATTGGTTCACCTCCGATGAATTTCTTTGAAGGGAAACTTGAAGAGAAAGAAGGAACGTTATATTTTGTATCCAGTGATTTTAAGGTTGCAATACCTGAAAATAAAGCACAAAAGTTAAAATTACAT
>JALVLE010000279.1 GCA_027033555.1 Caldifarciminota bacterium
AAATAACTTACTCAAAATTACAGGTTTTACTAAATAATCTGCCTGTAAGAGAAGAGAGAGAAAAACTCTACAAAATGAAGGTTGAGTTCATAGATAAAGAGCTCAACCCGCTGTACACTGAATATTTTAAGAAAATATATAGTACAATCCGGGAATTCCCCTATGAGGGATATTATGACTATCTCGTAAAAATCCAGAACATAGATTTTGACTACTATAATAAGATCTTTTCTGCTTTCTTAAAGGATACAGAACAGATTTACACACATTATATGAATAAACAGCTTTATTTAAAGCTTGGGATTTCCCTGAATTCCGCAGCTGTTTACGATATCACCTATCTCTTTAGAGGAAAAGAATATGATCATAAATTTAAATCAAACTATCTTATGGACTTTTTGAAAGAGTTTCTTATCAATCTTGGAATTGATCTCACCAGACAGAAAAACGTAATAATTGATATAGAAGACCGTCCCACAAAAAGTCCACGGGCATTCTGTGCTCCCTGTGATATACCTAATAAAATTTATCTCAGTGTGCTTCCACAGGGCGGTTACAGGGATTTTGAGACAGTACTTCATGAAATGGGACATACACAACATTTTGCACATACCTCCTCTGCACTTAAAGTTGAAGACAGGTATTTTGGTGACATGGGCTTATCAGAGGTCTATGCCTTTCTTTTTCAGTACATGCTCACAGACCCTGTATTTGTTGAATATTATTTTGACATATATGGGGAAGATCTTGATATATTTATAAAAAATGCCCTCCTTTCAAGGTTGTTTATAATAAGACGTTACATAGGAAAATTTAACTACGAGCTCTGGTTGCACAAAACTGAAAATCTAAAAGATGCGCCACAGGTATACGAAAGGGAACTGGAAAAATCACTTTATATAAAAATCTTCAAAGAACTATTCCTGGACGACCTTGACCTTGATTTTTATTCTGCAAATTATCTGAGAGCGTGGTTCGCAGAGGCATCTGTAACGGATTTTCTTAAAACTAAATTTGGTAAAAAATGGTTTATCAATAAAAAGGCAGGGGAATTGCTTAAAGAGCTCTGGTTTGAAGGAATGAGATGGCAGATTGAAGAAATGCTTTCACAGGTTACCGGACGTCCCTTTGACATAGCCCCACTTATTGACACGTTTAAAAGACACTTAAGAATATCATAAAAAGGGGGAAAAAATGGAAGAAAAAAGAGATGAATTTGAGAAGGAGCCTCAGCAAAACTCCGAAGTTTCAGGCACCAATGAGAATGAGGCTATAAAAGAGGCACAACAGATAGCCTGGCTTTCATATATAGGTATTCTTGTAATTGTGCCTATCCTCCTTCACCCGGATAATGAATTTGTGAAATTCCACGCGCGACAGGGCATTGTTCTGTTAGGACTTGAAATAGGCTGGAGTATAATAAAGTTTATCTTGAGTATGCTACCTGTAATTCGGTATCTTGCCGGCTTTTTCTCTTTCTTTATATGGCTTGGTTTTATAGCTCTTTCCATAATAGGTATCATTAATGCAGCTCAGGGAGAACGGAAGAAATTGCCTATCATAGGTGAACTTGCAGATTCATTGAACATTCTATAAAAAGCGGTGCTATTTCTTGTTCTCTTTTCTCTGGTCATAAACGAAGTTATGTATAATCCAAAAGGTCCTGAATCAGGTACGGATTCGCCTGGTGACAGGAATGAGTATATAGAACTTTATAACGAAAGCAACGATACTGTTTGCATTGATGGACTCTATATTTCCGACAACACTGAAAAAGACAGTCTCATTCCCTTCCCAGACCCTTACATTTACGACTTTTGCGACTCATGTAAAATCACGAGCTTTATCCCACCAGGCGGCTATGCCGTGATACTTGACCAGGACTATCTCCATAATGGAGAATACTTCGCGCCCTATAAATTTGGTAAAGGAACCATTCTCCTTTCAACCTATGATACAGATTTAGGTAATGGACTCTCATCCTCAGATAACATTTACTTGATAAAAAACAATGATACCATAGATACCTATGGTACACCCTATAATCAGGATAACCTCCCACTTACCACACCTGATGGTTTCTCTGTAGAAAGAAGAAATCCATACTACCCCGACAACGAAAAAAACTGGATAATATCAGACTCACTTACACCTGGCTACAGGAATACATGCAGCTATCCACTCAACCTAACAATTGATTCAGTTACTCTTTCTTCTTCTATTGTGCACATACAGGATACTGTGCATTATACAGTCTTTATGACAAACAATGGATGGGAAGATATTCCTTATTTTCAGATTCAGTATATAACCGATGATGGAAAGCTGGAAAAATTTTTTATAAACACACCCCTTTCCTTCCTTGAAAGCACAAAAATAAACGGTATATTCCTGCCGGTAAAAAGGGGACTTACTCAAATTCTTTTTTACTTAACACCTGCTGATTCAAATCCGCAGGATGATACATTCCCTGTTTATATCACAGTTGACATTCCTCAGATTGTAATAAATGAAATCATGTACAATGATACAGTAGAATGGATTGAAATTACCAATATATCCACCACAACGGTTACAACCAGGTTCAAAGTAAAAGACCGTTCAGGCAGTATATCATCTTCTACTCCTTCTCTTACCCTTTTCCCGGACAGTTTTGTGGTAATTACCGGCGATTCACTCTTCTCTTATAGATTTCCACAAAGACCTTTTTATTATGTGCGTGGCTTTCCAACCCTTAATAATTCTTACGAAACCGTGTATCTCCTTTCTGAAAAAGGTATTATTTTTGACTCAGTTCACTATTCATCCTCCTTTGGTGGAGCATATGGCAAAAGTCTGGAAAAAATTAACCCGATTCTTCCGTCAAATGAACGAAGTTCATGGAAAACCTGCATAAGTCCAGAAGGGGGAACGCCGGATAACAGGAATTCAGTTTATAAGGAACTTAGAGGCGAAAAAAATAAAGTCTATCTCTCATCTCATTTAATCCAGTACTCTCTCTATAAAAAAATCACTTTTACTTTCGTACAAAATGAAGGGCCTATCCGTTTTTACCTATTCAACCTTGAAGGTAAACCATTTGGTCTCATTCATTACGAAAACTCTCCTGTGGGTGAATGGACCTGGGATGGTTACATAAATTCTCATAAACTCCCTGATGGTCCTTATGTAATATACATAGAGGGCAAAAACTTCAGGCAAAAAGAAATAATAGTAATAGAGGAATAATGATTCAGCTTTATGGAATATACAAGAG
>JALVLE010000280.1:0-781 GCA_027033555.1 Caldifarciminota bacterium
CTCTACAAGTTCACTTATTGACATGGCAGAAAATCCCTCTATGAGTTTTTCCATTAGTTCCACATCTTTCATAATGTTTTCGTCATCGTAGATAATGATGGTGTTTTCCGGGGTGTCGTCTTCAGAAATGGTATATTTTAAATTGGGAATATGAATTTCATAAAGCGTGTAGAGTTCTTCAGGTGTTATTTTGCGGCACTTCCAGATGTATGTGGTGGTATTTTTGATGGTTGTTTTTAAAAAATGTTCGGCATTGAAAATGAAAAATAAAGAAAGTAAGAAAGAGTTGTATAGGAGAATGCTTCTTTCTATTCTGCTTGAATAAAAGAGTATAGAAGTGATTCCGGAGGCTATAAACACGGATAATAAGGTAAATCCTATAAGCTGAAGTATATTAAACGACTTCCATGTGCTCTTGCGTCTCCTGTAATAAGATACCATCCCGGTTGCATAGAGCATGATAAAAGTAAATGTCATAATAGAAAAAAGTGGATATAAATGGCTCTGGATATAAGTGTAAGTCGCATACAAACTTCTTTTGGCAATAAATACTGCTACGATTAATATAGTTGAGAGTGATAGATATACAATGGCATAAAATAAGAGTCTTTTTGCAATGAACTTACTCATGCCTCTTTTTTTCTTTTTTAAACCTTTTGAGTATATAGAATTTTAAAAAGCCTATCATGAATCCCATAGAAAATGCAAAGTGCATGGTAAGAAAGACCAGAGGTAGAATAAAGATTAAAAGAACGTTTCTGTTTTTTAGTGCTTCCTGGAC
>JALVLE010000280.1:791-3255 GCA_027033555.1 Caldifarciminota bacterium
AAATAAGAGCCCCTGCAAGATAGATAAAAATTCCTGCAAGAGGGAATATCCACAGTTTTTTTATAAACAGTGATAGGATAAAGAGCACAAACAATGCTGTAAAAAATAGGGGAGGTATAATCTGCCTCAAAGAAATAAGTTTCCCTATGATTTTAGCACTCAGAGCTCTAAAATAGCCGTATTGAAAATATTGTTTAAATAATGCTCCGATAGAGTCTCTTGCCAGAAGCTGCACAATGGGGTGAGGTAATACTATCACCTTTCCTCCATATTTTAAGATCCTTGCGTTAAATTCTGCATCCTGATTTCTTATCAATCTTGTGTCAAACAGCCCCACCTTTTCAAATGTCTCTTTCTTTGTGAAGAAAAGCCATGTTGTATCCGCATAGGTTGGCCTTTTTACTCCTATTCTCCAGAGAGCTTTACCAACCCCGAAAACGCTTTGTTGTGCAACGGCAATGGCTTTTTTTAAAATGGTATTCCCTGATGGAACCACTTTTACACTTGGACCTATATTCCAGGCATCAATCTTATCCATCCACACGAGCATGTCTTTTATATAGGTGTCCGGGTAAATGGCGTGGGCATCAAGTCTTACAAGTATATCCCCTCTTGCCTGCTTTATACCCAGGTTGAGGGCATGTGGGACATATCTATGAGGGTTGGGAATAAGACGCACCTTATCAGGATATTTCTTTGCAAATTTCTCCACAATTTTCCTGGTATTGTCTGTGCTCATTCCGTCAACCACCAGAATTTCAAGATCTATATCCTGGTTATTATCCAATAGCTGCTGGAGTATTCTTCCTATATGTTTTTCTTCATTTAACGTAGGAATAATAGCAGATATTTTTCTCATTTTTTCGTTCTTTTAAGGGCTGTGTCCCTTAGGTCTAAAAAATAGCGTTCTTTTCCGTTATTTAGAGGTTTTATTTCCTGTACAAGATGAATTTCAGGTCGCATGTTAAATAGCTTCAAGGTTTCTTTTACTATTAAATTCTCTACATTTTTGTTATATCTATTGTTTACCACCAGGTACAGAAGAAGCCTGTCATCACTTACAAGCACATATCTAAATTTAATCACAGACCTTGTAGGCGACACTTTATCAAAAATGTATGTGGGAGCCATAGGAGGAAGCATTTTCCCGTCTGGTAACTTAATCATATCAGATGACCTGCCGCTTATGCCTTTTATTATTGGAAAGGCAAGACGATAATCATGGTCCCAGATCACATTAGAGTATGCAATATCGCCTATTTTGTATCTTATAAATGCAAAAGCCTTTTGAAAGAAATTTGTTATAAGAATGTTCCCCCTTGAATCAACCTCCACATAGTTGGTATCCATGAATATGTGCTTGTGTCCTTCTGGACATTCAAAATAAATATTTCCAAATTCGCTACTTCCATAAATATCCACTGTTTTTACTTTAAATGCCTTTTCTATTGCACGTCTCTGGTAGGGTGTTAATAGTTCTCCTGTGGTAAAAATCCTTTTGAGAGTGTGTATATTCATATCAAACCCTTCGTTAATAATGAAAGTGGATAGGGAATATATTCCAGACGGTATTCCGAGTATATAAAACGGCTTGAATTTTAATACGAGTTTTACCTGTCTTAATAATTTAGCGGTATTTAAATTATAACCTGTAAATCGTATCCTGTTAAGTAAGAAGTCTTTTGAGTAGTTTATAAGTCGTGATTTTAAACCCCAGTCACCTGCCCAATAATAGATATAAGGAGCATGAGGGTGTATGTTGTACAATGTTAGGACATAAAACATATTGGCGTGACTCATAGCCCAGTCACGCATATCTTTGGGGTAGGCTATTGATTGTCCTGTTGTACCGGATGATGTGGTGATATATGTGGGGATTTTTTCAAATTCATCGGAAAAAAAATGGTGGGGTATCTGTATGAGATCTTTTTTCTCCGTAACGGGAAATTCCTGCAATAATTCATGAAACTCATGAATTGTATGCACTTTTTTAATTAAATTTTCAATTTTATTTCTATTTTTTAGGCGTTTGTAAAAGGGAACGTGCTGTATAATATAGGACAGGTGTTCCTTTCCTCGCTGAAGAATTCTCAATTTTAATGCTTTTTTATCTGTGTAATCTATGCTTTTTACCAGTTCCCATGCTTCTTTTACCGGCTCTTTTCGCAATTTTTGTACGGTAAAATATATTTTTTCTTGTAAGGCAGGTGCTCTCCTTATCATCTTTTAGTTTCCTGTAAAAGATTCATCCATTCTTCTATAACGTTGTCATAATGGAATTTTAGAGCAGTTTTATATCCGTTTCTCTGTATGGAAATGATGTCATGTTTTCCCTCTAAAAGCTCAATGATTTTTTGCGTCATAGCATCTATATCATTACTTTTTACAAGAAACCCGTTATAACCGTTTTTAATTAAATAGGGCATTCCTCCCACATCCGTACCTACAACAATCATACCACTTG
>JALVLE010000281.1 GCA_027033555.1 Caldifarciminota bacterium
GGGGCAAGGGTTACAGGCACAGTGAAAAAGATAGTTGACTATGGATTCTTTGTGGAACTGGAACCGGGAGTTGAAGGGCTTGTTCATATATCAGAAATGAAATGGGGAAGCCCTCCTGCTCACCCATCCGAACTGGTAAAAGAAGGCGATAAGGTGGAACTTGTGGTACTAAACGTGGAAGTGGAAAAACAAAGAATATCCCTCGGAATGAAACAGGCACAACCTGACCCATGGTCACTTGTTGATGAAAAATATCCTGTTGGCTCTGTGGTAAAAGGTGTGGTAAAAGACTTCACAGACTACGGTGCTATAATTGAACTTGAAGAAGGCATTGAGGGATTTTTACACGTGGGTGACATATCCTGGACCCAGAGATTTAAATCACCCCAGGAAGCCCTGAGAAAAGGACAGCGTACCAAGGTAAAAGTACTTAATATTGATAAGAAGGATAGATACATAGAACTCGGAATCAAACAGCTTTATCCCAATCCATGGGAAGACATTATGAAAAAGATTCCTGTCGGCACAGAACTGCAGGCCACAATTAAAGAGGTGGGACAGAGAGGGGTTCTGGTGGAAGTGGACAGAGGCCTTGAAGGATTTGTACCTGCTTCACAACTTCAGAAAAGAGGAGACCCAAGGGAAAATTACAAGGAAGGTGAAACACTTAATCTTAAGGTGCTTAAGGTTGAGCCACACAGAAAAAGAGTACTCCTCTCGGAAAAGGATTACTATAGGGCTCAGGAAAAGGTTGATGTGGAAAAGTACAAATCTCAGCCTGCCAGAATTAATCTTGGCGAAATATTGAAGACAGAGCTGGAAAAGTTGAATGAACTTAAGGAGGGAATGAAAGAAGCGGAAGAGAAAGAAAAATCAGAATAAAAAAAGTATTTTGGAAAGAAAATTCACTATAATAACCTTTGGTTGCAGGCTGAATCAATACCAATCCGAGAAGATTCGTGAAAGGCTTTCGGCCTGCAACCTTTCTTTTACAGAAAACCCTGAAGAGGCAGAGCTTATTATAGTAAATGGGTGCGTTGTCACACACAGGGGCGAGAGAGACACTCGCAAAGCAATCAATAAGTATAGTAAAAAAGGTAAAAAGGTAATTGCTACAGGGTGTTATATTAAACTCCCCTATGTACATCCAGCAAATAATGTTATCTTTAAAGAATTCCATGAATTTTCACGAGACTATGTAGTAAAAAATACGTCTCTTTTTCAACAGAAAAGGCACAGAACGCTCGTAGGCATCCAGGAAGGATGTGATTTTAGATGCTCTTACTGCATAGTCCCATTTACAAGAGGCAAAGCAAGGGACAGAGATCCTGAGGAAATTATGAAAGAGATTAAGGAATATGTAAAAAGTGGTACAAGAGAAATTGTTCTCACAGGCACAGATATTGGGAGTTTTGGAAAAACTTCAACAATAAAACTACACAGCTTTATAAGAGATATAAAAGAAAAATTTCCCAAACTTCTAATTCGCCTTTCCTCCATACTACCTCCACATGTAAATAAAGAGATAGTAAGTCTGTTTCGTGAGAATATTCTCATGCCCCACGTACACCTCCCGCTTCAGTCAGGTTCAGATAAAGTTTTGCGCAGCATGAGAAGACCTTATAAGCTCAAAACTTATTTAAAAGCTTTCTGGGAACTTTATCAATCTCACCCAGATATGGCAATTGGAACCGATATCATAGTAGGGTTTCCTACAGAGTCCGAGACTGATTTTAAAGAGACACTTAAAATAGTTGAAGAGCTCCCCTTTGCATATGCGCATATATTTTTGTATTCAAAGAGGCCCCTTACAGAGGCTTTCAGGTTTAAAGAATTGCCATACAATGTTATAAAGGAAAGAGAGAGAAAGCTGATTGAGCTCATAAACTCAAAAAGAAAAGAGTTTATACGAAAATTTATTGGTAAGTCACTAACTGGAATTGTTGAATATAACAGAGAAGTAATTAAAGGAACTGCTGCAAACTATATTAAATTTGTATCTCCTGCCTCAAAAAACATTAAAGAAGGCGAAATCGTCAAAATAATGATAAAAGGCGAGAAAGATTACAAAGCAGATGCAATTATTTTAAATACTGAGTCTCAATAGCTTTAACCATCAAATATAGATTTTTCACCCCTGGTGCGACAACACCATATTCTTTTGCAATATCAAGAGTATATCCCAGAATATCATCCACTTCTGTTCTTCTCTTCCATTCAATATCCTGTAACATGGATGACTTATTGTCTGCTGTTTTTTCTATGGTTTTAAATATCAAAGTCTTAAGAATCTTTTTTTCTTTAAAATTAAGAGCCTCCGCAACGTTTATCACATCTTCTATTAATCCCTTAACTATCTCACTTGCATAGCGATTCCTTATTAATTCTCCATTTTTAATCTTCAAAATAGCAGTTACCGGGTTAATAACAACGTTCACAAATAATTTTCTGTAAAGTGTTGTAAAAGCATCTTTATTCACCTTTATATCAAAACCTGCATGTCTAAAGACTTTTTCCAGTTCCTTTAAATTCGCAACGGGCGAAAATGAAGAAAGGATATTCTCTCCTTTTCCTGTAATTCTGACCTGATTAAGGGAAAAGGAGAAAGCTGAATCGTAAAGTGACAAAATAAAATGTCTCCGTTCTCCCACTGTTTTTGAAACTTCTACGTGTGGCATTATTCCATTCTGAACAGTAATGAACCCTGCATGTTCTGGCACAAAATCTTTTACTCCTTTTGCTGCCTCGTTTGCCTGAAAGCTTTTGGTCGCGATTATAACGTAGTCAACATCCAGGGGATGTTCCATATGAGCAAACTGATATACTCCGTCACATTTTATAACTTCATGCTTGTTTTTTTCAAAGATAACAATGCCCTCCCTCTCCAGTATGGGGATACGAATTGGGTTTCTTACGACAAAAAATACATCATTGCCTCTTTTTTTAAGGCGAGCACCCAGCATTGAACCAATTGATCCCTGTCCTACTATCAAAAACTTCATAAACACCCCTCAGTGTGTCAATTTCTAAATATTATGAAATCTCTCTACCTCACTATTTTTATGTAAACCGAATCCCTCGGTACTCTCTTATCAAGCCTCGCCCATACTTTGTCTTTACTGAGCCCTAAACCTACAAGAAACTTCTTTATATTGAGAACCCTTCTGGCGGCAAAGGCATTTCTTCTATTTATTATCACTCTAAGTGAGTCAAAGCTTTTATCTTTTATCTGGTTATAAAATTCGTTTATCAGCACCTTCCCTTTCTTACTTAAAGAGGCGCCTTCGAAAAGGTCTTTTATAGAAAAGGCAAAAGATAAAGGTTCTATTTTCTTAATACGCAAAGTATCTATGCTCTGCGTATCCCTGAAAGACACCTGAGAGATTATGAGCTGTGCACTATCTGTCTTCATCTTTTTACATTCTCTGTATAGCCTATCTAATCTGTCCTTCACGTCATATTTAAGCTTTAGATTCTCCTCCTCCAGCCTGGAAATGAGTATAGTCTTTGGTGTATATATGTATTCATAAAAATAATAACCAAAGGCAAAAATTAGAGCAAGCAAAAAAATGAGGAACCATGTAAAGGTTTTCATATAAAAATTATAAGGGAAAAGCTATGTACCGGCACTCTTTAAACGAAGATACGCTACAAGTGGCCCCAGTAATACATAGGCTACAAAAAACAGGAAAACTGAAATTTCCCTGATAATCCATAAAAGCCCGAGTATGGTAAATATGTAAAGGAAATATTGAACCTTTGGTCTATCCCCAAGAATGGTTTGCAAGGCGTGAGGGTAAGAAATTGTAGATACCATCAAAAAGGCCAGTATTAATGTAAAAAAGGGTAAAGCCCAATAGAGAAATCTATTAAATGTATCTATACTTGTATCAGATAGAAACCTGCCAAAGGTTTGATATACAAAGGAGTCTGAATTCACAAGTCCAAGCTGTAAAATTACGAGTGATGCAAGAAATCCCCCTCCTGCTGGTGAAGGGAGTCCTTTAAAAAACTTATGATACTCTTTTTCTAAAGGTGTCTCCACATTAAAACGAGCAAGTCTTATAATAACAGCCAGAACAAATAGTGTTAGAACTATGTAAAGCATACGGGAATATACACCCGGAAAACCTATTTCTCTAAAAGAGATATGCGCCCACACAAAGACAAGCACACCTGGGGCAACACCAAAAGAAAGTGCATCACTTAAAGAATCAAGTTCTGCTCCAAAATTACTCGCCTGCTTCAAAAATCTTGCCACCTCGCCATCAAAGGCGTCAAAAATAATAGCAGCCATTATTAACCATGCTGCTTTCTGCAAAAAGTGAGTAGTGGGAATAGTCCCATGGTAAATTGCAAATTTAACACTGTAAAGGACAGAGATAAATCCCAGCATTGCATTAATTAGCGTGAAAATTGTTGGGACTACTGGCACAGCTTTAACCTCCCAAGTGCAGTTATTCCGGCTTTAACATGCTGTCCTTTTTTCACATATATTTCCAGTTCTACTTCCTCTGGAATATACACCTCCCCCCTTGATCCGAATTTAACCATTCCAATTTTCTCTCCTGCACTGAGTGTATCACCAACACGAACGGCGCATACTATTCTCCTCGCAAATACGCCCGCTATCTGCTTAACAACAACAGGAAAACCATACTCGCTTTCAATCACTATTATGTTATTCTCATTTTTTTCAAGTGATTCCTCTTTTTGAGCATTTAAGAAGCTCCCTTTGTGATATTCAATGTAAACAACCCTGCCATTAACAGGACTTCTCTGAACATGTACATCAAACATAGTCATAAATATACTGATTCTTCTGGCTTTTTTCTTAAAATAATAAGGTTCAAAAACAGTGTCTATATGCGTCACAAATCCATCACATGGAGCAAGAATCTCACATCTTTTGTAGAGAATTTCTCTTTTTGGATCCCTGAAAAAAAACAGAGTGAAAAGAAATCCAATCACTGGAACAACTAAAAAATACTTCAAAAAAGCAAGACCATCTCTTCTGGAAAGAAACAGTAATACAACGAAAATTCCTATACTGAGAAGTGCTGAGAGGAATATTTCTCTTTTCCCAAAAGGAGTAAACATCACAAAAATTATAAGTCAGTTATAGCGATTATCATAAAACTTTATGGTAAAATAGGCAGATAAACCTCCAAGTATATATCCTGCAAGCACATCACTTGTCCAGTGCCTTCTTAAATATACCCTTGACATGCCAACCGCCACTGCCCACAAATACAGCGGAACTCTGTAGTGTGGATACCTTTCCCCAAAGTAAACTGCTATAAAAGAGCTCATTGTAGCATGGCCGGAAGGAAAAGAAGAATTCCAACGAGTCGTAACCCCTTCTGGACGTGCCCTGCCTATAGCATACTTTAACAGCGCACATACTCCTGAAGATATTATACCCCCTACTATCGCCTGTTTCTGAAACCTTATTGCCTGAGTATCCGCAAAAAAGGTATAAACTGCAGAATACAATAAAATATTTTCTCTATTCCCAGAGTACGTCGCTGCCTGAAAAAATGCATCGGCGAATTTGCCATGAAGAGCATTGGACAGTCCAAACGTAGCAGCAGAATCCCAGATAAAGAGTGAAAAGGATACGAGAACGTGTATTATCATAAAGCGGAAAGCCTCCTTTCTATTTCCTCCGATTCAAGGCCTATAACTTCAATAATCTTAGTCCGCGAAGCATTGCCAACAACAATTTTTATTGAACTTTTTGGCACTCCAAGTGCTTTGCTCAAAAAGTCAATTAGCTCCTTATTGGCTTTTCCTTTCTCAGGCCTTGCACGTACACTTATCCTAAAAATATTTCCCTCCTTCTTAACCTCTGTTTTTTTACTTCCAGGTTTCACTTTTATAGATATTTTGCCCATCTGTCAAATATCCTCAAAAATTCAGACACTGCCTGCTCCAGTGTGCCCTTTATTGAACATCCGGCTGCATTTTTATGTCCACCTCCTCCCAGCTCTTCACATAAAAGAGCAAGATCAATTTTCCCTTTTCCTCTTACACTCAATTTCCAAACACCCTTCTCATATTCAATAAAATTAACACCAACTTCAACTCCCTCTATTGATATTACATGTCTTACAATACCATCAGTATCTTCCGCACTTGCACCGGTCTCAGAGAAATCCTCATATTTTATATAGGTATAAGCAAGTTTTTCCCAAAATTTGAAAGTTAGTCTCTCAAGGGCTCTGACAAGAAGATAATAAAAAGCTTTTCTCTTACGTTCATATACCAAAGACCCGATATCTTCAACACTGGTTATGCTTGAAAGAAACAAGGCGTCCCTAAAGGCCCAAGGAAAAGAATTGGCGTGCAAAAATGACACTGTGTCTGTAAGAAGCCCGGTATAAAGCATCCTCGCTATTTTCTCGTCTATCATATCTTTGTTCCACCTTTTGAGGATCTCAAGGATGAGGGAAACCGTAGCAGGTGCTGTCGTAATCACTAAATCATGCTCTGAATAAAATTCACCGGTTTTATGATGATCTATCCTTATCACAGGGAGTTCCGGTTTTTCAAAACCAGTTCTTGCAAACTCGCTCGCATCAACAAGAACACACATATCCATTCCTTCACAATCAAGCACATTCCTCACCTCGTTAACGCCTTCAAGGAAAGAATATTGATAGGGAACCCCATCTTTTAAAATAGCCACTGTGTTTTTTCCTATCTTCTTTAAAAAATGATAAAAACCAAGCACACTTCCAACGGCATCTCCATCTGGATGCACATGAGAGATAACAGCGATTCCCCTGGCTCCCTTTAACATATTCAATAGCCCCAAGATTTTTGAATCCATCTGTTTATTCATTACTGGCCTCCGGTTAGGTAAATATTTTGAAACCACACACGCGAAAACACAAAAAGTATGCATCACTCTCCCGGAGTTTATCACGAATATTTTAAATTGCAATTTTTATTTCGTAAACCTGTCATCATGTGCTCAAAAAAACATTCTTTTTCCACACTTACAAGAATTGGCTTTGCGACTAATGCTGATAAAACGGTGATTCTTTCTTTTTCATAAAGTAAACTTTAAAATATTTAACATGGAAGAAAAAGAACTCAACCTTGAGGAAATATTCACAACACTAAGAAATAGAAAGAGAACAATACTGATTTCTATTTTACTTTTTGTTATTATTACATTTTTCTATAACAACCACAAAACTCCATTATACAAAGCAACCTCACGGGTAAGATTGCCAGGCAGCAACTCAATAAATATTACCAACCTTCAGGGAATTACTACTCCCTGGAATGACGTACCAACCCAGTTGGCAATTCTTAAATCATTTAACATCCGTAAGAGAGTTATAGAAAAATTGCAGTTAGCTATAAGATTTATTGACTCGGCCCCACCAGTCCATATAGACTCATTAAAAATTTCAACCGACATCCGAAAGGGATTTTACACCATTACAGTAAACAGAGACAGCACATATAGGATAATGCCAGAAACTTCCAGAATTCCCCTTATCACAGGTAAAATTGGAAAATGGAGCCAGAACCACTATATAGGTTTATTTATAATCCTTAAGAATGGAGCACATCTTCCATGTAAATGCAAAATACAGATACGCAATATCAATTCACTTTTGAGAAATATTGGAGGTAAAATCAAAATACAGCAGGAAGGCAGATCTTTTATAGCTAAAATAGAAGCTACTGATTATTCCCCAGAATTCGCCAAAAAGCTGGCGGATGCTTATGCGGAAGCCTATGTTGACTACACACTTGAGGATGCCCGTTTTTCGGCAAAAGTGCTCAAAGATTTTCTACAAGCACAGGTTATCAGAATTGAATCACAGCTAAAAGCAAAAGAAGATTCTCTATCTTCACTGGAAAAAAAACTTGACTATTTTACGGCACTTTTGATAAAAGACGGAGATAAAACCAGCAAAGAGCTACTTTCCAAATATCTGGATCTTGTTTCTGAAAAATATGATGCTGAAATAAAGAAATACGAAGCCAGATCTATGCTTTCAGCAATCTATAAAAAGTTTCATATACAGCCAGATTCGGTCATGTTTAACGCAAACATAGAAGGTCTTAAAACCCAATTATTAAAACTGGAAAAACAGCGTGCATCCTTGTTAATTCTATACTCTCCAAATCATCCGGCGATTAAAGCGTTAACCGAAGAAATACACGAAATTCAAAAGGAAATCGGCGCAATTGTGTCTCAAAAAAGCCACAAACTTCCTGCTTCAATTTCCCCAACTATGCTTTCACTTATAGAAAATAGCACCGTAAATCAACTTATTTACGATGCACGCGCCAGCGCCATTGAAGGCATACTAAAAAAATATGAAAAGAGACTTTCAAGAATGCCTGAGGTTTCTATAGAGTATTTCAATCTCAAAAGAAAAATAGAGGCTTTAAAGGAGATATATCAGAATCTGCTTTTAAAACTTGAAGAGACTAAAATTGAACATGCATCACAGATCCCAGATGCACGGATACTTGATTATGCTCTTATACCAAGATCACCTGTATCTCCCAATAAAACCCTCAACTTTTACTTTGCCATAATTTTGGGTACTTTTGTAGGAGTTATTATAGCACTGATAGAGGAGCATCTGGATAAAACCCTTAAGGACCCTGAACTGGCTGAAAGGCTTATTGAGGCCCCCATTATCTCAGTTGTACCACACGTGGATACTCAAGAGCCTATAATACCACCCCTTGGGAATTGCCACAATGAAAGGTTTCTTGAATCTTTAAACAGAATACGAATAAATATTGAATTTTTGAAAAAAATTAATTCTCCTTTGAAGATAATTGGTATCACAAGCGCCACAAGCGGAGAAGGGAAAACAATCATCTCCTTAAACCTCTCACAGGTTCTCGCCCTGTCCGGATATAAAGTTCTGCTTGTAAATGCAGACCTGATCAAAACAAAACTCAATAAACTTATGAATGTATCAAAAGAAAACAAAGGATTTGCAGAATTTCTACAGGGCGATGAAACAGTACCTCACATTATCACCACTCCCCTCAAAAACCTTCACTTTCTTCCATCAGGAGAGAAAAGCAGGTACCTTTCTTCGTACCTTTTTAAGGAAAACGCAGCTGAAAAATTTAAAAACATTGCAAAGGAATATGATTATGTAATATTTGACACCGCCCCCGTGGGAGTGGTGTCAAACACACTTATGTTTGCCAATTATCTGTTTGATGGTATTATACTTGTGCTCAGATATAACCTCACAAATACGGACTTTCTTAAAGCAGTGATAAAAGAGCTTAAAAGAAACAACGTAAAAATAATAGGAGGCATTTTTAACGATTTCAGG
>JALVLE010000282.1 GCA_027033555.1 Caldifarciminota bacterium
TACAATAACATACACCACTTGCATCTTTCCTCATTCCCCGGCGCCCTTTTTATTTTGACCAACCAATACCCCTTTTGGAAGAGGTATTTTTGAAAAATAGCGCCCCTTTGCATAACCATTGCTAATCCTTTAAAATAATAACACTATGAGGAGAAAAATTCTTGGTGGTAACTGGAAAATGCATAAAACTATTAAAGAGACGGAGGAGTTCTTTAAAGATTTTCTGCCCTTAGTGAAGGATGTCAAAAGTGATTATGAAATAGTTATTTTTCCATCTTTTACTTCGCTAAAAACTGCTGTGGAACTAACCGTAGAAACTCCAATAAAAATAGGGGCTCAAAATATGTATTATGAGGAAAGCGGAGCATTCACGGGTGAGATCTCACCAGTGATGTTAAAAGATGTAGGAGTGGAGTATGTTCTTATAGGGCACTCGGAACGGAGAAAGTATTTTGGAGAAAAAGAGGAATTACTTAGGAAAAAGATAATAAGTGGACTGGAACATGGTTTTGATGTGATGTATTGCGTTGGAGAGACTCTACAAGAGAGGGAGGTAGGACGTGAGTTTGAGGTGGTTGAGTACCAGCTTCGGGAGGGGCTCAAAGGTGTAAATAAGTCATACCTTGGTAAATTGTCCATTGCTTATGAACCTGTTTGGGCTATAGGCACCGGGAAAACCGCTACTCCTCAAATAGCCCAAACAATGCATGAGTTTATTAAAAAGGTACTTGAAGAAATGTTTGGTGAGAACAATATTCCAGTTTTGTATGGAGGAAGTGTTAAACCTCATAATGTGGGTGAATTAACTGCAGAAAAAGATATAGATGGTGCACTTGTGGGAGGCGCTTCTTTAAACCCTGAAAGTTTTACGGAAATAATCAAAAATTCCAGGTAGGAGGATAATTTATGTATACACTGCTCTTGGTGCTGTATATTATTATTGTGATACTGATGGCTCTGATTATACTTATTCAGGAGCCCAAACAGGGAGGGCTTGGTGGAGTATTTGGGGGTGGCGGTATGGAAAATATTCTTGGAGCAAGAGAAGCTCCAAGCTTTTTTGTTAAAATAACGGCAGGTCTTGGAGCTGTGTTTATGATTATGTCACTCTTTCTTTCCTATATTAACCAACCGGGCGGTATGGCAAAGAGTGCATATCAAAAAGCCCTCGAAAAGGCTATGAAACAGCAGGCTGCCCAGCAGCAGTCTGCCCCAGTTCAACCAGCTCCAGTTCCCCAGCAGGGGAATGATAATCCGTCTGTGCCAGAAAACCCAGGAGGTCAATAATGAAGGCTATTTTTGAATTAAAAGGAAAGCAGTTTTCAGCCAAAAAAGGGGACGTGCTTGAGGTTCCCTTTTTGAACGAAGATGGGGAAATTGAAGTTAAAAATGTTCTTATGCTCAAGGATGATGATAACGTTATAGTGGGAAAGCCTTTTGTTGAGAACGCCAGAGTGATACTGGAAAAGATTGAAGATAAAAAATCCAGGAAGATTATAGTTTTCAAGTTCAAAAGACGTAAGAATTACAAAAGAACGTATGGCCACCGGCAAAAATATAGTGTAGTTAAAGTTAAAGATATAATTGCCTGAGGAGGGATCAGCATATAGGTCTTAAACTACTAACTTTCTTAGTTTTGAGCATTACCAGGGTCTCACTCAAGGACCCTGGTTTTTATTCATATTTGATAATTACCCCATTAGAGTTTGAAAGAGTTGCGGAATCTTTGAAAATTTATAGGGAAAAAGAAGGTATTACTACAAAGGTACTCACTGTAGAAGAGATTGCCTCTATGTTTCCCGGGCAGGATATAGCAGAAAAAATAAGAAACGCTATAAGGTTCTACTATCTGAATATGGGCACCCGTTATGTTTTTCTTGCTGCAGATAATAATAAGATCCCAGCCAGAATTGTTTTGGTAAGGCTCGGCTATGGGGAAGATGATTATCTTTTGTCCGATTATTACTACATGTGTCTTGACGGTAACTGGAACAAAGATGGTGATTATACATATGGAGAAATAGAAGATAGTATTGATATTTATCCTGAAGTAAGCGTTACAAGAGGTACTTTTCAGACAGTAGATGAATTCGCAGATTATTTCAAGAGAATAAAAGCTTTTGAAAAAAAACCGGTTATACATGTAAACAGAGCCCTGTTTCATTCTTCTACTATCCAATCGGATGCGGACGGTAGCCAGTATGTGGATCAGATAGCTGACGCACTACCAGGCACTGTGGAAAAGATTTTTCTTTATCAGGACGATAGCACCATCACCATAAGTGCAATAAATAATTACCTGTATAATGGAGTGGGGTATTTTTTGACTATGGCTCATGGAGATATTAACGGTTTTTATGCCAATTATTCCGATATTTACTATGGAATAAGCGCAATTCCACAGGCTACAACCTCTGCAACGCTGGTGGATATATTTTCGTGTCACAGTGGTGCCATTGATAGAATGTGTCTGCTTAAAGCGTTTTTCAAAAAGGGAATAACTATTGCAGCAAGGGCAAACTCACGAAATGATTTTTCCTTTACCACTCCTATGAGGGTGACATTTTATGAGCTTTTATCCCAGGGAAAAACGCTGGGAGAAGCAACAGCCTTTTTCAGGCTTCCATACCTTAGCTATGTAGCAGCAGGAGATAATGGTTATAGGTATGTGGCATTGAGCATGATCACACTTGGAGAGCCCTTGCTTAAATTTTACACAAACACTCCTGTTCGCCTTTTTGCTGATTATAATATAGACTTTGGTTCCCGCGTTATTTCAGTGTTTGTACATGATGACAAAAATAGCCCGGTAGAAGATGCTGTTGTTACATTTTATAAAGAGAATGTATATTTTGTACAGGATACCACAGATATAGCCGGAACTGTGAAATTCCCTCTGAATATTTTCTCTCAGGGGCTACATTATCTCACTGTGACAGGTGAAAACTACGTTAGAACCGATACTGTCATTGATATTCCACAAACAGACAATCCAGAAATTCTTGGTCTTGATATAATTGGCGATAGGCCACCTGTTTCAGGCGATAGCATTACTATATGGGTAAAGGTAAAGCTGCCTTATTTTTACCCTACTAACCTTGTGCTGAGTTATTATATTCAGGATACTCTTTTTGCGGGCGATACCCTGGAGCTTAGTGGAGGAACAGAAGAATTCAGGAAAGTACTTTATATACCTTACTTCAGTGGTGTTCGGAAAATGGAAATTCAGGCACACCTTATGGGGAATGGAGAGAGCAGAGATACCGTATTTGAAGTCCTGGGGCCTTCTGTCACTATAAGCGGCATAGGAATGATGAATGACACCCTTTATATATGGCTGGGTAACTCTGGAGGTGCTATAGATTATGGCATTATCAAACTATTCACTGCTTATAAAGATACAGCTTTTTCTATTGTCCTGCCACCAAAGGAGGTACATCGCGTTATTAGTACTATTCGGAGAGACGATTTTCCTGTCCAAATTAATATCCACACAAACGTGTTTGACACAACTATTAAACTTAAAAATGTAATTACACCTTCGCCCCCTTCGGGTTTGAATGCTACCTCTATATCAAAAGGTGTGATTTTAAAATGGAACAAAGCGGATGGAAAGTATAACCTGTACAGGGGCACAGATTCAATGCATCTTTTGAGAATTAATATAGACCCCCTATTATTCCCTTGTTACAAAGACGAAGGGCTTTCCTATAACGAAACCTACTATTATGCAGTTACAGTAATAGATAGCAACGGGTTTGAAAGCCAGATATCTCAAATTGTTAGAGGGATTCCCAATCCACCTCTTAAACCAGGATGGCCTGCGGCGGGTACAGGTCTTGGTTACTCTTCACCACTTGTAGCCGATATTACTCCTTTGTATCCGGGAAAAGAAATAGTTATAGGGTCTTTTGAAGACTCCCTTTTGTACGCATATTCAAAAGATGGCATTCTACTTCCTGGCTGGCCTGTAAAAATAGACGGCATTATTTACGCTTCCCCTGCTGGTTATGATTTTGATGGCGATGGTTTTGAAGAAATTGTTATTGCCGGTTTTAGCTGCAGAAAATTGTGGGTTTTCAAAGGAGACGGTACAACACTTGATGGCTGGCCCGTTTATTTACCTAATGGAAATTTCACCGGACCCGCAATCGGGGACGTAAATCACGATTCTCTTCCGGAAATAGTGTTTGTCTCAAGGAAGGGCGGGGTATATGTTTATAATATGTTTGGTCAGATGCTTGATTCTTTGCACCTTTATTCTGGAGGTTTTTCGCCACCTACACTGGGAGACATAGATAACGATGATACAGTGGAAATAATCACAGGTTGTAAGGTGGATACAGCAGGTTTATGGGTGATGCATATGGCCGGAGACTCTCAATTGGTTGTAGATAGTGGTTTTCCAAAAGGTCCTTTTGGTTTTCATTCTCCCCTTGTAATTGGAGATGTGGATACCACAAGGCCCGGTCTTGAAATATTTGGGTGCAGTATAAACAACTATGCTGTACTTTATACCTCTTGGGGCGACACCATGTGGACCCGTCCAACGAATAATCTCAATTACTTTTATGCCCCCTCCATATCTGACATAGATGGAGATGGAACTCCGGAGCTTCTTGTTAATCAGGGAACTGGAGTGGCTGTGTTAAGAAACAATGGAGATTATCTCCACGGTTATCCCACCATTCGCGCTTCCGGCGGTCTTTCCCAGTGCATAACGGTGGATCTGGATGGGGACGGAAAAAGAGAGATAATAAAAGGGAGTGTGGATGGCAACCTTTATGCATTAACTAATACTGCCGAAATATATCCCGGTTTCCCCATTGACCTTTTAGGTTATGCCTATCCCACATCCACAATAGCAGATCTGGATAATGACGGCAAACTTGAGCTTATAACCGCAAGTTTTGCCAATCTTGTATTTGTATATGAACTTGGTATCCCTGATTCTTTTATCGGTGACTGGCCCACATACCAGCATGATAATCAGAGGACTGGTAATTATAATTATATTTTTGAACCTCGGACCTCTTCTGTAAAAGAGAACAAAGAAAATCACATGAGTAGCTCTTTTTTGATAAGGAGTAATATGAACCTTATGAATTTGCTCAGAGAATATAAAGAATTTGAAATTTATGATGTAATGGGAAGATTGGTTTCAAAATGCCCTACAAAAAGATACAGGAAGAGTTTATATCTCAAAGCCGGTGTGTATTTTGTTATAGGGAGAACTGCAAAGGAGAATAAAATAAAAAAGAGGTTGATTGTGTTACCATGAAAGGTTTAATTGATTACGTAAACAAAAAAAGAGAACTTGAGAAAAAACTTTCTTCAAGTGGATTGCCAGAAGGGGAAAGACGGAAAATTGCAAGTGCTTACTCAAAGATACTGCCAGTGGCGGAAAGAGCTGAAAAGATATTACGAATAGAAAAGGAGATTGAGGAAACAAAAGAACTTTTAAACGACCCTGAAATGAGAGAGCTTGCAGCAGAAGAAATTGAAAAACTGGAAGAAGAGAAGAACAGGCTACTTTTAGAAATAAAAAGGTTGATACTCGCCTCATCCATGGATCTTGACAAAAACGCTATTATTGAAATTCGCGCAGGTGCTGGAGGAGAGGAAGCGGCTCTGTTTGCGGCTGACCTTTACAGAATGTACATCCGCTATGCAGAAAAAAAAGGCTGGAAATACTCAGTAATGGATTCCCATCCCACAGATATGGGAGGTTTTAAAGAAATTATTTTTTCCATTGAGGGAAAATCGCCGTATAAATATCTGCATCTTGAATCGGGTGTACATAGAGTACAGAGAGTGCCTATAACTGAATCTGGAGGAAGAATCCATACCTCAACGGCCTCTGTTGTTGTGCTGCCAGAGGCAGAAGAGGCAGACGAAATCGTTATAAACCCGGATGATATTAAAATTGACACTTTCAGGGCTGGCGGGCCAGGTGGACAGTATGTAAACATGACAGATTCTGCCGTGAGAATAACCCATATCCCAACTGGTATTGTGGTTGTCTGTAGAGAGGAGCGTTCACAGCACAAAAACAGAGAAAAAGCAATGAAATTATTAAAGGCGCGGTTAAAAGATCTCAGGGAAAGAGAGGAAAGGAAAAAGGTTGATGAACAACGTAAATCTGTTATTGGAACTGGGGATAGAAGCGAGAAAATCAGGACATATAATTTTCCTCAAAACAGAGTAACCGATCATCGCATAGGGCTTACGGTGTATAAGCTTTCTGAAATAATGGAGGGTAATCTTGACGAAATTATCATCCCGCTTCTTGAGGAAGAAGAGAGAAGAAGGCTCAAGTCCCTTAAAATTGTATAAGGGCCTGATACAGAAGCTTGAAGGATTTAGTGAATATCCCGAATGGGAAGCGCGGGAGATAATATATTATTTAACTGGCAAAAACCTTGCTGATTTTCTTGTAGGCGGGAAAAAGCTCTCCAGAGGTGATTACAGGAAAATAGAGGATATAATAGCAAAAAGACGCAGAAAAGTTCCTCTTCATTACATACTTGGCTGCGCATCTTTTATGGGGATTGAACTTGAAATAAATTCTGATGTCCTCATCCCCAGAAACGAAACTGAGATTCTGGTAGAACAGGTTTTGATGGAGAAAAAGGGGAAAATACTGGATATAGGCACAGGTAGCGGAGCCATTGCCATTGTTCTTGCTCTTGGTGGCTTTGAGGTTGTAGCCACCGATATAAGCGAGAAAGCTATAATTATAGCTCATAAAAATGCTGAAAAATATGGTGTGAAAATAGACTTCAGAAAAGGGGCCTATTTTAAACCACTTAAGAAGGGGGAGAAATTTGATTACATTGTGTCAAACCCTCCCTATGTGTCTGCTGAAGAGTATGAAAACCTGCCAGAGGAGGTTAAAAAAGAACCAAAAAATGCGCTTGTATCTCCTCTTGGCGGAATGTGGCATTCTTACAAGATAATGCTAATGGCAAGAAAATATTTAAGGAGTGGGGGAGCTCTTTTTATGGAGATCTCTCCCCGTAGAGTGGAGAAATACGTAAAAGCCGCTTATGCACTCGGTTATACCGAGGTACGAGTTCTAAAAGATTTAAATGGGAATTTTAGAGTTATAAAAACAAGGTGGGAGTAATATGGGCTGGGAACTTGTTGAAAATAAGAGCACATATCTTGAGTACAAAGACCCGGAAAAGGTTTTCAAAATCATAGTCTCAACAAAACTATCCATAGGTCTTAAAGAACACATTGGATACGATTACATAAAAAGTCTAAAGCAGGTACATTCTGCTAAAGTGTACATAGTAGATAGCGCAACAGAAGCTCATAAAATGGAAGGGGACGGTCTTATCACCAAAGAAAGGGGACTATTTATTGGAGTACAGGTGGCGGATTGCTATCCCGTGTTCTTGCTTGATTATAGTCAGCCTGCACTGGGTGTTTTACATGTGGGATGGAGAGGGGCAAAAGAGGGTATTATTGCCCATGCAGTAAATAAACTGGTAAGAGAGTTGAGAAGCGACCCAGATTCTATACATGCTGTAATCGGACCGGGAATATGCGTGTACCATTACGAGGTAGGAGAAGAATTTAGAGAATACATGAAATTCCAGCCATTTTTAAAAGAAATAGACGGTAAATTACATCTTGATTTGCACGAGTTCATTAAAAGTGAATTGAGAGACAACGACATATATAACATTGTTGAGTCCCCATTTTGCACCTATGAGAGAGAGGATTTATTCTGGTCAAAACGAAGAGACGGGAAAATTCTTGGAGAAATGTGGGCTTTTGGCAAAATAATTGAGTTTAATACAAACATACCAGTTTTGGGTAGCCTTATTCCTTTATAACGCAGAAAGGAGGGAAATTATGAAAAAGACAAAAGGGATATTGATTTTGGTACTTGTATCCTTGTTTTTTCTGTTTTCCTGTGATCGTATTTCGCTTGAAAAATATACAGTGAGCGCCACTGTCGTAAAAAATCACAATGGAGAGTATGATGTTGCCAATGTTGTAATTGGAAAGGTACACGTGGATATACCGATTTATGTTGATAACTATTACGACCCGGATTCTGCAATTCTACCTGCACGTGCAGAGCCAGTAAAAGATGCTGTGGTAAAAATTGGCTCTATTTCTATCCCTATGACTGGTGCCGGGATATATACGAAACGAGACATGCATCTGGAATATAAGCGCTCGTATCCTTTATCAATTACCGTTGGTGATACCTTTCACATGAGCTCTGAAGCAGTCGTACCAGACAGTTTCAGCATAATTACTCCATCAAACGGTGATACTATGGACATACATGGTGTGGAGGTGACGTGGCATAAAAGTGATTCAGCCAATTTTTATATTGTATATGTGGATTATTCTGAGGATACTGCCGCTGAGGTAAATGGATACGAAAACGTTGTGAAAGACACAAGCGTCCTACTGCCCGATTCCTGCTTTACCAATCTTGATGGAAATATAGTAGAAGGCTCTTACATAGTGAAGGTAATTGCTGTAAATGGAGCATGGAAACGCGGTGTGCTCTCTTTTATACTGGGTGGAGGCAATATAGATGGAGCCTGGGGTACTTATGCCATAATGACACCATCAACCAATACTGTAAGATTTTTTGTGAAAAATACTAAGAGAAAATGAAAAAAGTTTTGGCAGGTATTTTGCTTCTGGCTATTTTCCTTACAGACACCTTGCAAGCTAAGCAAGGTAAAAAAAGAAATCTTGGGATCTATATGGCCTCAGAGGCCGCAGAGGGACTATTTCTCTATTCCTGGATGGTGCCTCTTGCATTAAAAGTTCAGAATAATGATGATGCCTTTGCAGAAATTCTATTCATAACACCAATCACATGGGTAGGACTTGCGTATCTAAACTCCACATTTGCTCCTGAAATTACGAATAGCATGGTACTATCTTCTTTATACGGAGCTACCTCAGGCGCAGTTCAGGGAGCACTCTCAGGTGATAGGGATACGAGATGGAGATTCGGCTTTCTTTTAAGTGCTTTGGAGAATTTCGGAAATTTTCACCTCTTTGGTACACTTCATCTCAACACAGCCACTGTGGAAAGATGGAGAAACTTTGCTGAACTTGGAATGTTCCATGTTTATCTGTTTGATAACCTGAAGGGAGATTATGCGCCTCTTTATGGGTTAGTTTCAGTGCTGGAATCATATGGTAGCATCCCTATTTTTATGAAAGACATACACGCCACATGGGGAGATGCTTTTTTTGAAAACATATCCACTTTTACTATATTTAAGTCCGTGTGGCTTATAT
>JALVLE010000283.1 GCA_027033555.1 Caldifarciminota bacterium
CTATGAGGTCCTGGAGTTTTGATGGTTTGAGTCTTCTGAGCATCTCTCTAAAGCCGGATGATTCAAGCTGGAACACGCCGAGGGTTTTGCCCTGTGAGATAAGCTTAAAGGTTTTCTTATCGTCCAGCGGAATTTTTGTAATATCAAAGTCAGGGTCGTGTCTTTCCCTGATCATTTCTTCTGTCCACTGGATGATGGTGAGGGTTCGGAGGCCAAGGAAGTCCACCTTTAGTAATCCAAGTTGCTCGATGGATTTCATGTCATACTGGGTTGTGATAGACCCGTCCGGACTCTTGTAAAGAGGCGCGTACTCGTAAATTTTGCCGGGTGCGATAACCACGCCTGCAGCGTGGATGGATGTATTCTTTACCTGACCCTCGATACGTTTTGATATCTCGTAGAGTTCACGGTACAGGGGATTCCCATTGAAGGTGTCCTTTAATTCCGGATTTTTCTCCACAACTTTTTCAATGGTTACATCGGGGCCGTTGGGGATCATTTTGGCAATTCTATCCACCTCCTGATAGGATAGGTCGAGGGCACGTCCCACATCACGAATAACTCCCTTTGCCATCATTCTGTTAAAGGTTATGATCTGGCTAACGCTCTCTTCACCGTAGAGGTCGCGGACGTACTTGATAATTTTGTCCCTGCCAATATCAGAAAAATCAATATCAACGTCTGGTGGTGAAATCCTCTCGGTATTCAGGAATCTTTCAAAAAGGAGGTTGTACTCAATGGGGTCAAGCTCTGATATTCCAAGGGCATAAATTACGAGTGACCCGACAGCGGAGCCTCTTCCAGGGCCCACAGGAATGCCCATTTCTCTTGCTTTCCTGACAATGTCCCAGATTATAAGGAAGTATCCCGAAAATCCGACGCTTTTAATTACGTTTAGCTCATTGTTTAACCTTTCCTCATAGATTTTGCCGGTTTTGCCCTTTTCCTCGAGCCCTTTCCGTGCTATATAAGCTAAGTATTCATCGGCGTTGGCAAATCCTTCAGGAATCTTGAATGTTGGAAGATGAACCTTTGTTGGGTCAAGCTCAAGCTCAAGATTTACTCTCTCGGCGATTTTAAGAGTGTTTTTAAGTGCTTCAGGAGTTGAAGAGAAAAGTGACCACATTTCTTCTGGGCTTCTCAAATAAACTTCTCTTGACTGGAACCGCATCCTGTTGGGATCATGGAATTTTTTACCAGTTTGAATGCACAGGAGAATGTCGTGAGCTTTGTAGTCCTCAGGTGTAAGGTAGTGAACATCATTTGTAGCAACAATATCCACGCCAAAATCCTTTGCAAGCTCAACGAGTGCCTGGTTTACTGTGAGATTCTCATCTAATCCAATATCCATAAGCTCGAGGAAGAAGTTTTCTTTGCCGAAAATTTCTATGTATTCTTCAAGGGCCGCTTTTGCCCCTTCCATGTCATTTGCAAGAATTTTGCGTGGTATTTCACCAGAGAGGCAACCTGAAAGGGCAATGAGTCCCTTCGAATGCTCTCTTAAGAGTTGTTTGTCCATTCGGGGCTTGTAGTAAAACCCTTCGAGATAGGAGATGCTCGAAAGATACAGAAGATTTTTGTAGCCTTCTAAGTTTTCTGCAAGTAAGGTTATGTGATAGAGCCCCTCTTTTGCCTTTTTCTTGTGGTCTCCCGGTGTTAAATACGCTTCAATTCCAATAATAGGTTTGATCCCGTGCTCAAGGGCGGTTTTGTAAAATTCGATGGCGCCAAAAAGGTTGCCATGGTCTGTGATGGCAACGGCATTCATGCCCAGCTCTTTGACCCTCTTCATCAAAGGGGATATTTTGCATGCCCCGTCTAAAAGTGAGTATTCAGTATGAAGATGTAGGTGAACAAACTCCCTGCTCATTTGTGTTCCATTATGGAATAGAGGTCGTCAACCTTGTTCGCATGTTCGAGGATATCGACAGCCTTTTTGAAGACAATGTCTTTCTTCAGCATGACAGCGTATCTTCCCTTTCTTCCAAAGTATTTCTCTGCAATTTCTTCTTCGAGGATTAGCTTAAGCTGTTCCCTGGCATCTTTAAAGTCGCAGGGTGTGAATTTTACGCCTTTTTCTTTCATATAATTTTCGAAGTCTTTGAGTTCATCATCGGTCAGGTTGATTGCAGTGGGAGATTCGGGTTTTTCGTGGCTTTTGTAGTACTTGACCGCATAATCAAAGAAAACTCCTTTTGCAAAGGCTTTTGAAACCAGTGGAGCAAGGAGTTCTCCTTCTTTTACCACATCAGGGATAATGCCACCGCCTCCATAGACTGTTCTGTGCAACCGTTTGGTGTAATAAGGTGTGCGTGTTGTATCTTTCTTGCCAAAGGTTCTCCTGTCAATGCACCTTCCAGAAGGCGTGAAATAGCGAGCGGTTGTAATCTTGAGTTGATAACCTTCCTGAAGCGGGAAAACCCTCTGAACTGAGCCTTTACCGAATGTGGTATCTCCAACGATAATTCCACGGTCCCAGTCCTGAATGGCTCCTGAAACGATTTCTGAGGCAGAAGCAGACCCACGGCTAACGAGCACTGCAAGTGGATAGTCGGTTCCGTGTGACGGTTTTCCTGGTGCGAAGAAATCCCTGTTGGAGTTTGGAACTCTGCCCTTGGTTGAAACGATCAAAGCTCCCTGGGGCAGAAAAATGTTCGCGGTTTTTATCGCTTCACTCAAAAGTCCGCCTGGATTTCCTCTGAGGTCGAGTACAATCTTTTTTGCTCCCTGTGCAAACAGACTATCAAGGGCTTTTCTTACCTCGTCGTTGGCATTTTTCTGAAATGACGAGAGTTTGATGTACCCTATGTCGCCATCAACAAGACCAAAATAAGGCACTGCCTGAATATGAATAATGGCCCTTGTTATTGTAAACTTAAGGGGCTCGTTTACTCCTGGACGGGAAATCGTGATTGTTACCTTTGTCCCGGGTTTACCCCTCAATCTCTTGACAACATCGGACAGTTTCCATCCGATGATACTTGTGTCCTCAATTTTTATAATTTTGTCTCCGGGCCTGAGACCAGCCCTGTAAGCTGGCGTGCCCTCAATTGGAGAAATAACCGTTACCACACCGTTTCTAATGCCAATCTGGATACCAAGTCCACCGAACTCTCCTGTGGTTGAAATTTTAAATTCTTCGGTTTGCTCAGGTGTAAAGAAATCGCTGAACGGATCGAGAGAATGAACCATTCCTTCTATGGCCTTTTCTACT
>JALVLE010000284.1 GCA_027033555.1 Caldifarciminota bacterium
ATAAGAAAAAGAGGCGTAAATAGAGTGTTTGCCGTTTCTCTCCCATCTTTGCATAAAAGTTGCATTCTTTAAATATCCCTCTGCCAGATCCACTATTCTTTTGAGTTCTTCAAAGTTACCATTAACTGATTTTATCTTTATGAGCTCAAAGAGCGTATTTTTAATCCTTTCCTTTACCATCTTACTACCTCACTTTTACTCTATCTGAATTGTTGAGAATTCTCCATAATCCAAGGGCAGAGATAACTCTTATATCAAGGCTCTCGTCTAAGAGGCCGTCAAGTAAATATTTATATCCTCTTCCATCTGCAAGTTTGCACAAAATCCACAAAGCTCTTTTTCTAAGAGTTTTATCTCCACTCCTTGCAAGTTTTATAATCTGGATAATACCTGTTGCATCTCCCATAAAACCAAGAGCAAGAGCCGCCTCCTGTTTAATAAGCCTGTTGGGACTATTGAGCAGGGAAAGGAGTATGCCCCTTGCTTCTCTGCCCCCAAGTAGTGCAAGAGCCCATATTCCATGAATTTTTACCGCAGGGTAGGGGGAGGAGTTCATAGCTTTGGCGATATAAGGTACGACCGAGGAATCTGCAATTTTGGCAAGATTGTCTATACCCCAAATTTTTCTTTTAGGGTCAATATAATCTATGGCCTGAATAAAAGGGGCCAGGGCCCTTTCGCTTCCCATGTAGAAGAGGGATTTTGCAGCCTCTCTCATCACATCTTCATTGGTATCAGACAGAAGTCCAAGGAGAATAGGCTCTGCCTTGGTGCCAAAAAATCCGAGGTGAAAAGCAAGTATCTTTCTGATTTCGGGCACTCTGGAGTGGACGTATTGTGCCAATACAGATAAGTCAGGTTTTGAGGTATGCTTTAACTTCCCAATCCTGGCAAGTAGGGCTACAAGTTCATTTTCATTATTTACAAACCTTGAAAAGATACCACGGGGAGGGGTAAGCATATCGCCTGCGACCCACAGCGCAATAGCAGTAGAATACGGATTGGATGCAGAAAGTAACGTGTCAATTACATTAATACCTGTAGTTATAGAAAGTCTTGAGATAAGGGGGCTCAGAGTAAAAACTTCATCATATGTGGAAGCTTCTCTGGCGAGTACAATAATGTCAGGGAATACGTTTGAGTCTGCTATCTTGTTTAGATTCTTTATAAAATAGGGTCTTTTATCATGTTCCAGTCTTTTGATAAATTTCACAACCGGTTTTTCTGCTTCTATATCATGGATCAGTGCAAGGCGATAAACCAGATACCGGGCAAGTGCCTCATTGTCCGTATTAAAAATCCCAAGGGCTATCCAGTGCAAAAGCTCTGGCTCATGCCTTTTTGTGGCGTTAAATAGCCGCATATAAGCATTACTTGCCTTAAACACAGCTCCTTGATAAGCGAGAACATAAACCCTTAACTTTTCAAAGTCAAGCTTGTTGGGGCTCTGTTTGAAACTGTCCTCAACTATTTTTAGAGCCTCTGCATAATTCCCTGCCTCAAGTAAGCTGTCTATATGAGCCTTAAAAGCCTCACTATAAAACAAAAACAAAGCAAACAATACAACACCCATTTTGCCTCTCCGTTATATTGTATTTTAATATTATCCTGAGGATTTGTCAAGGATGCGCCTTAATATCAGAATATATATAGAAGTCTAACCTTTCGGTTTACAGATTATACCCTGTGGAAAAATTTATCTTATAAGTAACACCTTTTTCATGATCCCATATTTTCCCTTTTTGATGTTTATAAAATAGATTCCAGACGGAACTTTTAAATTTAAAACTATCCGGCCTTTCTGTCTCCTGCTTATCTTTTTTACCACCCCTCCACCTGGGTTAAATATTGTAATATTCACCATATCATTATTGTTTGAATTGTAGCCAATGGTCAGGTATCCATGTTGCACTGCAGACACATTCAATTCGTATTTTTTGCTCTCTTCTTTTATATTTGATGGCCCGAAACTGCCTCCCAGTACCACCGGTGAGACGCAACTGTTATATTCAAGGTCTTCTATAGTAGAAGAATCAGGATATATGGTATCGCCTACATTGAGTGTGGGAGGAGAAACATATGATGTGAGATTTACCAGTAGTTCTGTCCCATCTGAATTCCACACTATGTCCCCCACGCTTCTTCCAAACCCGTCAAGCCATGTATGGCCACTGGAAATCCTGAGTACAGAATCAATATTGCTCCCATTGATGTCGGGTTTATTTGTAGGTTCAGAGAAGTACAATATCACGTAATCGTCATTATCAATTCCAGCCTCTTCATGGCTGCCATCATAGGCAATGGCGGAATCTATAACAGGTGGAATTATATCCCGTGAATATATGACTTTGCCGCTCGTGTTATTGGCACTGTCCATGTCGTTTTCCAGTATATGTACGGTAAAAGTTAAAAACTTTTGCGATATAGACGGGGACCATGGGGAGAATGTTACAAGTGTACTATCTCCCCAGTGTAAACGGGATACATACTGAGTGTCTTGGTAAACTATGCCGCTATTTGTATCTATGGTGGCTATTACATGGACATTCTGCCACAGTTCGTAAGATGTATTTTTTACCCACGCCCCAGGAAAATATATGCTATCTGGTGATACTGTGTCTGGCAGGGAAATTGAGGCGATTGCCATATCCTTAAATTTCTGATAAGCTACAATTTTCCAGTTCACATTATTATAGAACGAGCAACATGAATTGTCAAGAGAAAATGTTCTGTTCTTAGTTTATAGTTCTGTGGGAAGGGAGTAGAATATAATACTCCAGGATGATTTATATCTTATGCAGATATTCTGGCAGATTCTGAAAAGGTACAGGATTTTTTACTTTATTCTCCTCTTATTATACCTGGTTGGTACCTTTTTGGATGTTATTCCGCCTCAAATTATTGGAAGCATAATTGATTATCTGACTCTCCATCACATAAAAATCAAAACATTAGATAACTTTGTGCAGTTGTTTAATGTTTCCGGTATAAAAGCTGTTTTGTTACTTACGCTATTATATGCAATTATAAACCTCTGCTCATATATCTTCAGCGCTGCAAGAGGTTATTACACAACTATCAGTGGAGAGAAAATTATTAACGAACTCAGGGCAATGCTATTTATAAGGGTATTGAGAATGAAGCCTGAAAATTTATTAAAGTACAGGTCAGGAGACTTAGTCAGCAGGATACTTAACGAGCCGGAAAG
>JALVLE010000285.1 GCA_027033555.1 Caldifarciminota bacterium
GAGTGCATTTCTAAACTCTTCATATCTTTCACGGGGTATGTACCTTCCGAATCTTTTATAAACATCCCTGTAAATGATAATGTTTGGTTTATGGGTTTTTTTGTATTCTGCCCTGACCACCCACAGGTCTGTGGAATCATAAATATCCTGAGGGAGTGAGATTATGGTAAAGCTATCAGGAATTTCAATATAAAAGGAATCGGTGATCATTTCCGACGTGCTGAATCTCAGTGGGTATTCTCTATGGGAAAGAGAAATATAGTCAAACCTGAATCTATTCTTTAACTCTGGAAGATTAAGAAGATAGAAGGCCCCTTCTTTTACAAGATAATTGGGAATAGTCGCATAATAAAGGATATGGAAAGGTTTTGAAATATCAGAGGTGTTTATAAGTTTAAACGAGTCAAGGGTTGCTCCAGGACTTATTTGGGCAACCATGGACATCATTCTATATTTTCTTTCATCAGGACGCACATAATTCCAGTAGTATTTCAGGTTTGATTCATAATCACCCGTATAAGAGGAGTAAAATCTCAACTTCATGTCTCCCTGCGGGGTGATTTTGATGTTATATGTATAAATGCGCGCGTAGTCCTCTGGGGGAGGCACATCTATGAAATAAATAGAATCTTTTTGGGCACAAATTGCCCACACTCCATGATCTGCACTCCAGAAATATGGATATCTGCTCCATCTACCTGTAGCATCAAGGAATCTGTATCTTCCATCTGGATAAAATACCTGAGTAATAGCATGATTCCCGTAATAGGAAGGAATTTCTTTGACGAGCATGGGTCCATCGTTGGTTCTTATATATACCGGATAAGCCTCTATGCCAATTGCCTTGAGCAAAGTGGAAAATAAAATGGATTTATCTGTGCAGTCTCCGTAACCATTGAAAAGTGTCTCTTCAGCAGGGTGTCCGGATACACCAGAAGCTGCAGCTCCCTTTATGGAGATGTATCTTATATTTTGTTGAACCCAATAATAAACGAGTGCTATGGAGTCATCAATGTTTTTCGCGTTTTTAACTATGAAATCTGCCAGTTTTTTGAGTGTGTCTGTCACCACCATCCTTTTTACCTGAAAGTCGCTATACCACTTGAATATATATGACCAGTCTCTTTGATTGGAACCCACCAGTCTTGGTGTAAGGTCCAGAAGGTGAGGCATAAGGGGCTCTTTATTAAATGCAGCTACCTTCCATGCTGCGGTTTCTATTATCTTTTTGCCGTCTTTTTGTGTTTCGCTTAATTTTATATCAAATGTATCTGCGTGAAGCAGGATTTTCTTAAAGAAAGATGTATCTGGCAGCACAATAGTATAATGACTGTAGTACACAGGAACATAGGAGGCATAATTCCAGTCTATTGTAAATATCTTTTTGTTCCATGGGCTGTAAACGTCATAATATACAGCATATTCCACTATATCACCCACCTCTGCCTGAGGTATAGTAAAGCTGACGGTATAGCCCTGATCAAAAAACTCCATGCCCTGGGTTGGTTTTATTATCTTAATATTATCAGGTGAAAGATTTATAATTTTACCGTTTTTCTTGATGGTCCTTCCCAATATTACTTTAAAGTGTTCACTTTCTGGAGAATATCCGAATTGAAGTTTTGCAATATCTTTTGCTTCAGGCTTCAGAATAACTCCTGCATAGTGATAGACAAATATTCTCGTTCCATCCTCTCTTAATCTTGAATAAGCCTCATCAATCAGAGTGATAGATTTCTCATTGTGGAAGAGATTTATGGCACTGTCTCTCATAGCAATAAGGGTGCCAGGAGTGTATTCTGTATATCCTTCAATCTCAAGTCGTGATTTGCGGGTAAACATTATCCTTTTTACCTGATCTCTTCTAAGAGTCAAAGTGTCAAGCTTGATCTTGTTGCCTTTTAGTTCAAGTTTGTGTGATTTTATGCGAGTGCCTTTAAATGTTTCAATTTCCACCACTTCTGCTCTGGAGAGAGATAAAAACACAGTCAAAAATATGAGTGGCTTTATAAATCTCCGCATAAACGCTCCTCCTTTATTGTGCTTATATTTTAATTCCACCATTATAGCTGTTCAAATAAAGACAATGTTTTTCGGAACTTTGCTTGCAATACCATTTTGCAGGCTTTATAAATATAAATATGACATACGTCCAGTGGATTTTATATGTACTGCTCATTGTCGTGGTAGTGATTCTCATTTTTTTGCTCCTTAAGCTCTATGCCATAGTAAACAGGGCTGAGGACGTTTTGAGAGAACTTGAAGAAGCATTGATGGCTTTAAATAACGACCTCCCGGTTATACTGGAGAACCTGAGAGAAGCAACAGAGGAAGCCAGAGAAACAACCAGGATGACAAAAATGGCATTAAAAAAAGCAAAAGACCAGGTTTTATGGATGAATATGTTAAAGGAAGCAGTTGGTGTGTTAACACAACTTCGGAAAAAAAGGAGGAAGAAGGATGAGTGATAGAGAAGGAGGATGGACCCTTGTTACCTTTATGGCTGGTATTGTAGTTGGAGCCGCAATGGCTCTAATGCTTGCGCCCGCTCCAGGTGAAGAGACAAGGAAAAAGTTAAAAGAGGTAGCAGAGAGAGCAGGAGAGTATGTTGCCACAAAGGCAAAAGAGAAGCTTGAAGAGCAAACCACAAAAGAAGAAGTTGAGAAGGAGGAGGAAGAATAATGAAAGTAAAGGTGGCTATAAACGGTTTTGGAAGGATAGGAAGGCAGATATTTAAAATAGGTTTTGACCATCCCAATCTTGAATTTGTGGCTGTAAATGACCTTACAGATGCAAAAACTCTTGCACTGCTCCTTCAGAGAGACTCTGTTTTCAGGAAGTATGAGAAAAATGTGGAAGTTGATGGTGATTATATAGTGGTTGAAGGTAAAAAGATAAAGGTTTTTGCGGAGAAAGACCCATCAAAAATTCCGTGGGGTGAGGTGGGGGCACAGATAGTTGTTGAATCCACAGGACTTTTCCGCTCAAGGGATAAGGCTGCACTTCATCTCCGGGATACTGTTAAAAAGGTTGTAATATCAGCTCCCTCTAAGGGAGAACCGGCAGATGTTACAATTGTTATGGGTGTAAACGATGAAAAATATGACCCAGAAAAGCATCACGTAATCTCAAATGCCTCATGCACTACAAACGCTTTCGCTCATCTTGTGAAGGTGGCTCATGAGAATTTTAAAATAAAAAGGGGTGT
>JALVLE010000286.1 GCA_027033555.1 Caldifarciminota bacterium
CTCAATGGTTCTGATTACGGAATATGAACCTATGTGCCTTCCTCCAAGCACAGGGACCGGGATTTTGCTTTCTGAGCATTCTCCTCTAATAATATCGCCATCAAGCACCAAAAGAGCAATATTACCTTTTCTGGAAGAAAAAGCAAATTTGAAAGGTCTCTCATCTCTGTATTTTGTAATGCTGAGCAGTTTTGCTTTGTTATCAAAATGCTTCTTTATATAGTCTTTCACGTTCTCAACATGCAAAACCGTGTCAACATATCCTCTTTTCAGAGCCTCATCACTGTTATAAAACCCCGTATCAACCATTTTTGAGAAATCATAGCGGCTGCGGGCCTCTTCTTGTATAAAGTCAAAATAGTCTTCAAGCAACACCTCAAGCTGTCTTCTTGCAGGTTCAGAATATCTCTCTCTCGTGAATGGCTCTACTGCGGACTTATACTTGCCAATTTTCGGAGCCTCAACCTTCACACCAATTCTGGAGAGAAAATCTTTGAAAAACATTCCAGTTGTTGCAAATCCAAGGGTTAAAACCTCACCTTCTGGTACAAGAATAACTCTATCAGAAATAGCCATAATGGGAAGATCACTATTTTCATACACATCTGAGAATACCACAATTTTCTTTCCACTCTTTTTTGCTCTTTTTAGCAAGGAGAGAAGCTCCTCTTTCTGATACATTCTGAGTCCATGAAACCTTAAATCAATGAATATCCCCTCAACATATGGATCATCCACAACTTCTCTTACTTCAGAGAGAAAATCATAAAATGAATTTTTTCTCATAAATGGGAAAAAGAGGCCAGCCCTTGTTCTATACTCCTTATATGAGTGGGGAGAGATTTTTATCCATCTATGAGAGGGTTTTGTGAAAGAGGGATAATTAACAGATGAAACAATGAACTCTACACCCTGTCTTGAGCTGCTGCCTGAAACAGAAATACCTTTGTGTCCAAAATATACATCAATACCGAGAGCAACTGTCTTTTTCCGTACGTTTAATGATAAAAAGAGCCACTTGAGGGGTCTTCCTGCAACTCCCACAAGAAAAGAGGTATCCCGGGAAATATAGTCCGCATATAAAAAGAGAGTCTCATAAAGATTAATCGCTCCTCCCATTCTGTAATTTTTACTACTGTTTAAGATACCGCCAATGGAAAAATATGAGGATGGCCTTATCATAAATGAGACGCCATATTGAGAACTTTTTCCGTAAAATACACCCAGCGATACATTTTTTATGCCTATGGCCTCGGATAACATATAATTGTCTATCCCGTTTTTATCACCTGACAAAGAAAAACCAATGTTCTTCAGCGAAAATGCCATCCTATAAGTGGTATCACTATATACTCCGAGAAAGAGCTCCCCTCCTGCATTAAAGTACATACCTGCTGGATTTAAATAGGCCGCAATGCCCCTCTCCGAAAGGGCAACGGAAGACGCGGAAAAGAACATGGTTATTATAAGGCTCCACATATTCATCTCCTCACAAGCAGACTATCTATCACATCTTTAAGCACGTGGAGTAAATTGCCGTTTCCATTAAACTTATGGAGGTCAACGGGCACGAAATAAACGCGTGGAGAAGAAGATGGATATTTTACACCTGCACACTTTGCGCTGTCTTGTATATTTGACCCAAAAGCAATGAGAAAGGTATCTGCATCAAGAGAATCAAATGGTGCAACAAGTTCAAGTTTGAAGGTGGGGACAGAAAGTGCAAGTGTGTCACCCTGGGGCACTGTGACAAGCCCACCATCCAACATTAAAGTATTCCACTGCCTAACATCACCCACTCCAAGATAATACCTCATGAAGGTCTTAGACGACAATGTATCCGTGGGATCGTATACGGAATCAAGTACAGAAGGCCCGATAAGAAATATTGACTTTCCCTCTTTAAGATAAGTTTCAATGGCCTTTCTTAATGGATTCATCACATTTACATCAGTACCAGTGTACCAGAAAATCACATCAAATCCAAGTCCATTTACTATGCCATCAATATCATAAGGAGAATATGGAAGGAATTTCCTTACATTCCACACTGTATAATTCCCGCTGTAATTATCACTAAAGAAAACGCCATATGTGTTATCCGCATTGGGATCAGGAGAGTCGTCTATAACAAGAATACGCCCCTGTGTTCCTTCTATGTACACCGTATCGGCTATAATATCTGACACAGCATGACTCTTATCCACTGCCCTGAAACAAAAATAATGCACACCCTCCGGCACATTTTTGAATGTTACATAGTCGGTGTCAATACTCTGGAATGTCCACACTGTATCGTAATCTGTTCTGTAATAGAAGCCCACAACGCTTTCGTCTCCATCTATATCGTGCGTCTCCACATAAAATGTAACATATGGAAGCGTGGTATCAGGAGGAAGAGTCCCGTGCTGAAACTGTATGGTAGGTGGTGAATTTTTAACCGGTATTGTCACCTCTGCAGGAGTTGGATCAAGGGCCCCTTCATTATCTACTGCGGCCACATAAAGAGTATGTACGCCTATGCTATCAGAATCCGGTACTGAAAGTGTAAAGGTATCCACATTTTTGGTGGTGAAAGAAGGTGTATCATTATCCCAGTGGTAGTAAAAACCAACCACCTCACCATCTGGATCATTCCCATACCAGTGAATCACCTGATATGCGGGAACTGTGTCCGTTCTTCCTTCAACAAAAATATGTGTATCAGGTGGAATATTTTCCACCGTCTCTTCAGCCGGTTTTTTACAGGAAAGCCCAATAAATCCTATCAACAAAATGCCCATAAACCTCTTCATGGTAACCTCCTATCTTAGGATTATTAATTTACCTTTCTGAACTTTTCCGGATTTCGTGTCTTTAACCACGTAAAGGTATGTACCTGGAGCCACAGGGAAACCATAATCTGTTCTAAGGTCCCAGCTCTCCTCTCCGCTATACTCAGAATGATGTTCCAGTACCCTTATGAGATTGCCCGCCTGATTGTAAATAAAGATCTTGGCATCCTCTGGAAGATTATAAAATCTCACAGATTCGTCCTTATATCCCTGTCTTTCCCATTCGGAAGAACCTCTGTATGGGTTGGGATATACTCCCACTTTCAAGGTAAAATCTTTATTTGGAGGGGTTCCGGGCACAACTTTTGTCATGTTCAGCAACTTGGAACTTTCAAGTGAAGGTAAACCTGCCTCCTTATTTCCAACGTCTCCTGAGGTAATTGCATAGTAATATGTAAAGCCATTTTTCACGCCTTCATCAATAAACACATACCTTGGATGTATAGTATCATAACCGGCTTCAGTCTTTATTACAAAAAGGGTATCAACAGTGTCAGCTCTTGGAGGGTCCGGGAACCATATATTATATCCTCCACTGTGGTCAACATCCTGTATTGTATCATCCGGAGTCTTATCATACTGCGCAAGGAGAATCCAGGAAGAATCATTCACATCAGGAGAGAGTCCTCTGTAAATTCTGTAATACTCAAAATCTCTCAAATGAGGGGGCGCAGGGTCACGAGCAAACTCAGGATCATTGGTGAAGTATAGGAAAACCTTATTTTTTCCCGGTATAGCCACAAGTCTTGGAGAAGGTGGTGGGGCTGGTAATATGTATCCGGAGCGAAAGGCCTTTATTGCCCAGCTCGCATTCTGTACAAATTCCTGCTTGCTTGCGGCAAATATCAATGCAAACGCCACCTGAACAGAATCACCGGGACGGAGCCTTGGGATAGGCCCAACAGTAATCATAGGTATGGGATCCGGATAACCATTGTGTGTTACATAGCTATCATCTACATTGGGATAGCAGGTGTCTCGCTTCATTATTATGTATCTTATTGAGTCAGGGTCATCTCCCCTGTTTTCATTCCATCTCCACCAAGTGAAAGAGACATGAAGAGAATCAGGCAGAGAATCTCCTGGATACATTACAGAATCTTTTACAAACCCTAAAAACCTCACTCCGGCCATATAAGGTGCTGCTATGTAATCATAACCATCATTCTTTTCATAAAAAGCCTGGTATCTGGAAAACAAAGAGTCTCCATCTTCAAATGTAACAGAATAAAGTCTCTTATGCTGGAAATATGGAGTTGTTGAAAAATCGCTACCCCAGAATTCTCTTGATCCTGAAGCAAGTTCAATATACAGGGATATATACACACTATCAAGTGCTCCAACTATTCCATCGTTTTTGATTGTGTAGATTATAAACATGTTATCCTGAATATACGAATAGCTCCATGCATATATTCTCTCGTTAACACTTATCCCAAGAGGCACATGATACGGCACTGTATCCTGTCTGAAATGGTCATGATCAAAATATGTACAATAAATGTCTTTTTCTGAGACAGCATCAGGGGAATAATAAGGGGAGTATAAAAGAGAAGACTTTACCCATGCTGTGTCTATGTATCCTGCTTCATTGGGAAAAGCTGGAGCAAACTCAAAACCAGCACTTGCTCCGGGTGTAGGATATGCATTGTTAACAAGGGCTGTGGAAACATGGATTCCTATCGGAGATTTAGCACCTACCCAGATACCTCCCCTGTAAACATGTTCAATCCCAGTATTTTTGGGGAACTCTCCTGAGGGAAATGGCTCATGCGTGACAGGGTCAACAAAAGACCGATTGAACCCGTGACCAATAAGTCCATATGCACTTATCATTGTCCTGTAGTTTCCTATGTCCTCAATTTTATAATAGCTTAAATCACTCTGAGAAAAAAGAAACACAATAAAAAACAGAGTGTTCATTGTTCACCTCCTTCTCCAGGGATTTCAGGTAACCTATACTTTCTCACCCTGTCTGAAAACCCTATATACAAAATTTTACCATCATGGCTTACAGAAAGTGCAACTGGTTCTTCATCAAGTCTTAAAACTGTCATAAGAGAACCTTCAAAATCAAATTTTTTCATGGCTCTGTTTCCCTCATCAAGAACATATACAAAAGATGAATCATCCATGTACACGTCAACTGGATGCAAAAATAGCGTATCATCTGTGCCGCCTTCGTAACTGTCTCCTCCAAGGTGTATCATACTATAATGTGGGACCGAAAGAGAAAGTCCTTCAACCCAGTTGTTATCAGTACTTGCATAGAGTATAATGCCCGGCGCACTCTTTGCATACACGCCATGAGGGTTACGGGTGTATTCTATTCCAGTTCCATAGGTTGCTACTGTATCAAAGGTTCCATTATGATAGTGTAACACAAGATTGAGGGGGGCAAAACTTAAAACGAAATCATTTTCACCTATAGCATCAATTGATGTGAGAAAAGAGTCTATGTAGGCAGTATCAGTACAGATAGATTGGAAATTAAAAGTATCAAGCGGCGTACCATCCCATTTATACTTTATAACGAGGCCATTTTGCAGGGCCAGATACAAATTCTCTTCTATGTCCTGTGTAACAGAAACACATCCACTTGCCACGCTGAAAACCCTCCCATACTCACCTGTGACGGAAAAGCTATACAAAGTATCCCCGGATATTAAATATACATAACCATCCTCTCCCAAAAACACATCTTTGAGCTTGCTGAACCGTAAATTATCCCACTCTGTATTTTTAATTTCAACATACTCCTTCTCAGATGGCATCCCCTCGTTTGACTCCTCGGGAAGCGGGAATTTTTTCCCACACCCCCACAATCCAACAAATGCCAGTATTCCTGTAAATACCAAAAACTTTTTCATCAGAAATTCACTCCTGTTGTAATTACATGGGAAATACCCAGATACCCCATTTGCTCAGCTGTGTATGAGAGATATAAGCCCTTATGCAAAGATGTTTCTTTGCTGACCGTAAACCCAAAATTAACACCTCTTGAAAAATAAGAATCACCCATAGGTGTATTGTTTAGCCTAAATCCAATATGAAAAGCAGCATACTCAACAGGAATAAATGAGAATCCCACCCTGAAAGCCTCAACATCATCAGAAGGTTTCTCTATCTCAAAAGCCCCAAGAAGCCAATCTTTTAATTTACCTTTAACTCCTATTCTGTATATAACGGGCACTGAATAAGAATCATATTTTACCGTGTCCCCATCTTCAGAGATATATTTTCCTTTTAAAGAAAAATCCGGACCCAGATTTGAAAGAGAAACTCCAATCTGGACATCTTTATAACCAACCTCATACATAGTACCGACGTCAAGCAAACCAGTATAACCGTAAACACCAGCAAGATTCTCATAAGCCATCTTAAGCGTCACTCCAAAAGCAAACCTGTCTGATACGTTTCTGGAATAGGCAATACCAAGAGCTATATCACTGCTTGAGATATAACGACCTGTGCCATAGGGATGGTTTTCATCTGTTTCCTTGAAATATCCACTGGACAAACCCACTATATAGAAACCCAATCTTTGATACTTGCCTATGGACTTAACACCTCCAACATAAGCGTAATCCTGGTCAACCACCCATTTCCTGTATGTAAAGGCGACAGAATTATCGGATTTAAGAAAACTCGCAAGTGACGGATTCCAGTAGAGGCATGTGGCATCATTTGCCATAGATACCCCCACTTCTCCCATAGCAACCTGAGCACCTCCGGGAGCTATTTTCAAAAACAAAAGGGAGGTTGTTCCCTTTTTCTGCCCCCCTAAGAACTCAAATAGACTTCCTGCAAGAAGCAGGTTAAAACTCAAAAAAAGTCCAATTAACCATTTCATAGCATCACCTCCAATCCAAGATATATGGTTCTACCCTGAAGATACCTTGCAGGGTTCAGCATATCTTTTTCTGTTTTACGTGGCGGAAGTGGGTCTCCTGGCTCGTAGGCTCTTCCAGTCACGGGGTTCACATAGTAAACATTTCTGTGATCAAAAAGATTTCTCACCTGCGCTCTGAACTTTAACCTCGTTCTCTTTATGCGAAAAGTCTTTGTGAAAACCACATCTACCCTGTGCCACATGGGACCGATTCTGGAGTTTATTTCTCCTTTGTTACCCAGTGTATCCATGGGAGTGTACCTTCTTCCAGATTTGGCAGATACCTGGAGACTCAAAGAAAAATCACTTAAGACTTTATTGCCCAGTACACTTAAATACTCACCCTTTCCGTAAATAAAGTTTATATCACCATAAAACTTGAAGGGTCTGTCCCATTTCAGGTACCATTCCTTTAAAGATTCCTCTCCACCCAGCCAGTATGCGTCCTCAGGGGATGAAGAACGACCTTTATCTTGAGAGAGAGAAAGTGTAAGCTCTGAACTGATATGATGTTTAAGAGCTCTCTGGAATCTCAACTCCACTCCTACCGATCTTGAATAATCTGAATTAAAATACATCCAGTAATCTGGATTTGGGGGAATACCCTGTATTTTTCTTGCAGTTGGATAGTTGAAAATATCCTTGTAATAGGCTGTTAAATTTAGCTTTTCATAATCATTAAGAAGATGCGATACACCCATCTCGTATGAGACCGAAACAATTTGATTGAGATTCGGATTACCAACAAGTTCATAACTGGAGGAGGCCCTTGTTCCCAGTTTTGAGTAAACATATTTAAGGTCAGGGAGCTGGGTAAAATGGCCGTATGATAGATAGAATTTGTCAACATCTGTTATTGGATATGAGAAACCCAGTCGCGGACTTATGTGCGCTTTAAAAATACGGCCTCTAATGGTAAAATTATCATGTAAATATGACTCATACTCTTTTCTTATCTGAAAAGGCAGATCATTTCGCAAAAGCGCTCTTTTCACTCCTTCATCCACGTATTTACCGGGTTCCCAGAAATCCAGTCTCATTCCTATATTGGCTATCATACCTGCGAAATGGATAGACGACTGAATGTATGCGCCACCAGTAATTGAACGTGCCCTGTAAATATCATGATTCAGTCCAAGCCCTGAACTGGTTGAATACCAGGGATAATCAATATCCACCCACTGCAATTCATTTCTCTGAAGGAGAATTCCTGTCTTTCCCTGGATGATTTTACTGAAAATTTTTGTATAATCAAATTTAAACGTATAGGTTTCTACATAATGATCGTGAAAATAAGGGGCATCTCCCAGATCATAGAAATTGTCTTGCGGATAGGTATCCTGCAACTCCACATATTCATTCCACAATTTTCCATTGACATCCGCATGCAAATTGGTGAAGAATCTTGCAAGCTTCAGATCAAAGAAATTCTTGAGATTAAATACGTGATGATATGAGAGAGCCTCAGTATTGGCATCTCTTGTAAATGTGAGGTAATTTGGGAGGATGTTTATGTATCTATAAGGGAACCCATAGGCAAAAGGATAGTCAGACCTGTGGTAATAGTACCCCTGGTTTACCTCAAGGGATTTTGTGAAAAGGTAGGAAAGCCTATTCCCCCTTTTGGTTTGCCATGCAACTTTTCCTGTAATGGAAAAGGTGTTCTCTTCTCTCGGGAAAGTCCTCTCCACAACACTGGAATATAGAGAATCTGCATGCGGTAAATAAGTATCATCAATTTTGCCATATAAACTCAAAAAATATGAGACCTTTCCCTGAAGAGGTAAGAATCTTATGGGCCCCTGAATACTCAGGCTCGCAATATCCAGATTGGTAAACCTTTTGAGCCCGAGATTATCAGTCTTATAACTTGCAAAGAGAGAAAAGCGCTCTGCAATATCCCTTATATGATATCTAATAATACCGGACGATGCCTGCCCGTATTCTGCATTATATCCTCCTATTTCGGCTTCCACTTCCGAAACCGCGGTTTTGGGGATGAATATACCAAAAGCACTTCCCGAAAGAGGGTCTTTTATGGGAATTCCATCAAGCAGCAACATTACCTCGTTGCTCCTACTTCCTCTTATATGAATTTCGGTGCCACGTGCCACAGCTCCAAGCCTTTTGGCAATAGCCTCCTGTATATTTATATCCACATCCTGCTCTATGGATTTTTTACCAATAGACATCATCGTGGCTGAAACATCCTTTTCTATTTGTACTTCTTTCTTTGCCTTCACGACCTGCTCAGGCATTTCTATGCTCTGCTCCTTTAAATAGAAATTTAACTCAGTAGTTTTTGTGATTTTTATCTTCTTCGTTTCTGGTTTATATCCTATCATTGAGACCTTTACTGTGTATTCGCCTTTCTCCGGTACCTCTATCTGGTAATACCCGTCCAGATCGGTCATTGTGCCCTGCTTCGTCTCCAGAAGAACTACACCCGCCCCCGCCAGCGGTTCTCCTGTGAGCGCATCAAACACTCTGCCTACCAAT
>JALVLE010000287.1 GCA_027033555.1 Caldifarciminota bacterium
CAAATCTCAATTCTCCGTAAGGATCATCTTCAATGATTATTGTATCATATTTATCTGCAAGCTCAACTATCTTTTTTCGTCTTTCCTCACTTATTGTTACACCTGCTGGATTATGGAAATTTGGCAAAACATATATAAACTTAACCTTATGCTTTTTCAGGTGTTCCTCAATTTCTTCAGGGATCATTCCATCATCGTCCATACTCACTGTAAGATACCGTGGATTAAAAGGTGTCCAAGCAGAAAGAGCCCCTAAATAAGTGGGTTTTGAGGTAATAATATAGTCTCCTTCATCAATAAACACCTTTCCAATCAGGTCAAGAGCCTGTTGAGAACCTGTGGTGATCTGAATATTTTCCACCTCTGCTGGAACATCGTACTTCCTCATGTAAGAGGCAAGAAACTCTCTTAATGGAGTAAACCCTTCTGTTGTGGAATACTGCAACATTCTCTGCCCATATTTTGGCAAAAGATACCTCGCAGCCTCTTCAAACTCCCTTACCGGAAACACCTCAGGAGCAGGAAGCCCACCAGCAAATGAAATAACATCAGGCTGTTCTGTTAGTTTCAAGAGCTCTCTTATTTCCGATGCCTTCATCCTTTTAGCCTTTCCTGAAAGGAACTTTGTTATGTCAACTTTACTCATATAAGGTTTACCTCCTTTTATATTTTTTTCTGCCTTTCTAATTTTTTCAACCCTCTTTTTACCTCATGGAGCAAATCAATGAATTCATTGAAAACCATTTCAGCATCTAACGCTTTAAGACACTTAAAATCCAGCCCAGCCGGACAAGACAGAGGCTTAGGAGAATAATAAAAACAGGGACTACATTCAAGTCCAAGCCTTACTATCCTGTGTTTTGTACCCCATGGCCTTACCCAGACCGGATTGGTGGGGCCAAAAATTGCAACCACCGGTAATTTTAAAGCGGCTGCAATATGCATGAGACCTGAATCATTTGTAACAAAAATGTCCATAAACTTTATAATTGCAGCCGTTTCTCTAATGTTCTTTGTGTTTACTGTAACAACCCTTAAAATTCCCTCAAGTCCCTTTTTTATAAACTCCTTTAACCCATTTTCCTCAGGCCCTCCAAATATAAACAGAGTAGCTTCTTTATTTGCATTGCGCAGAAACTTTCCAAATTCTATAAATTTCTCAGGAGGCCATCTGCGTTTTTCATGATTTTTAAAAGAACTCGTTCCAGGATGTATCCCTACTTTCAAAGTATCATTGTATTTATTCACATATCTTTTACCTCTTTTAAGTTCTTGCTCATCCAAAAAGAGCTGAAGGCCATATTTTCGTGGGAAATCAATACCAAAGAATTTGAGCAGATTCAGATTCTCCTCTACTACATGAAGAGAATAATCTTCTTCAATTAGCCAGTTTTTCACAAAGTTAAACTCTTTAATAGTTGAGCGTCTATATTTGTGTCCTATAATTCTGGAAGGAAACAGAAGGAAAGCAAATAAATTATATTCTCGTCTATTGGAAGGATAAAAATTAATCATCACGTCAAATTTTTTCATGTACCTTTTCAAAAATAGCAGTGTCTTCAGTTTACCGGCTTTTAACATGGGGTAATAGACAATCTCATCTATAAAAGGGTTGTTTTTCAAAATGTCCCTTGTTGTGGGGAAAAATGTAAAGGCCGTAATTCTATAATCAGGAAAAGTCTCCTTTAATACTCTTACTGCAGGTGTGTATAAAAGCGTATCGCCAATACCATAAAGAGGTGTAATGCCTATTTCCATATACAATTAAAGTTTATATCTTATTTTCTGAATTTACAAATCCTCCTCCATTTTGTCATTTATTAAAACAAAACTGCCCACTCTTTATCTTTTTACAAAATAATGAATCCAGTAACCAGAAACCCAGTAACCTGAATCTCTAACTATTCTCATGCTGTCAACGTGGAAAAAAGCATCAAAACCTTCTCTTGTAATTAAATAATACGAGTGTCCCTTTTCCGCATAAGCATCCCACATACTGGCTTGATGGACAGTATCCACCACCAAACTGGTAGTATTTATATTTACAGCCTCATCAAGACTTGTTTTACCAAGATCCACTATTTTTCTGGTACTATCACCCCATGTAGAAAGTTGAAAATCCGGATTTGGCTCCCCATTATTATTGACCCAGGGTTCTACCCCAATATCTCTTACCGTATCATTTGTTGCAATACCTTCACTGAAATCAAATCCTGCCTCCTCTGGGCGATTAAGGTCTCCAAAATAGGATTCCCTGTACTTCCCGGAGGTATTATTGTCAAGATCACATCCTGCTACGCTGATCATAATTACCACCAGCATAGCTGTTAAAAGCCCTTTCATGTATGCCTCCTTATTTACGTAAGTATAAATGTAAAAAGAGGTAATGTCAAGAACAAACCCTTATTGGAGATCACCTTAAAAACTGGTTATAAAACCCGGGAATCCTTATTTTTCCTCCTCATACATTGAAGGTGAACGCCTCCTTCTTTCCTCAAACTTGCTCAACATTATCAGTTCAATATGATGCGGCATTCTCCTATTAGGTGTGTACCTATCATCCTCAAGGGATTCAAGAGGAGCTTTCCCGCTTTCAATTATACTGATTGCGTTGACAAGCATCTCTATTTCAGTTTCATATACCCTGTATGCAAGGCTATGGAATGTATCTTCAAAATATAATGGTACCTCCCTTCTTTCAATCAACCTGCCAGCATCTGGCTTGTTATCTATATAGTGTGAAGTTACTCCAATAGGGCGCTCCAGATAAATAGCCCATTTAAGAGCGTCAAGCCCTCTGACATATGGGAGATATCCGGGATGAGAATTAATGATATTATGATTGAGAACAAGTTCATCTGGCAAAAGTCCTGCTCCGCCTATAAGTATATGATCAAAACTATTTTGTTTGAAAAAAGCGTTCAATTCTTCAACCTCCACTCTCGTATAGTCTATATTTAAATTTCTGCACATCTTTTCCACACTTATATCAATTTTGCTATCAGGCCTGTGTTTTACAATTGGCTTAAATTTTTTACGAGGCACAAAGGGAATCGCAACGAGGTGTAATTTTGTATACCCACTAATAAGCAATTTACTTACAAGATCCTGTGTTTTACGGTGTGGAACATCATATGTTATAACCGCAATCATTTTTCTCCTCCTGAGTTTTCAGATAGATTAGTTTACAGGAAAGTTCAGAACT
>JALVLE010000288.1 GCA_027033555.1 Caldifarciminota bacterium
CTTGATAAGGGCCAGAATTTGGGTGGGTTTCACAGGTTTTACAATGTAGTCAAAGACATCTTCAGATATGGCTTCTTCCATTATGTCAGTATCCTGAACCATTGTTACGAGTACATATTTTATATTTGGCGCAATTCTTTTGGCTCTCCTCACGAACTCATTGCCGTCAATGGAGGGCATCCTGTAATCAACCAATACAAGGTCGTATTTATTTGTTTTTAAAAGGGATAGTGCGTACTCAGGGTGGTCTGCTGTGTCAACAGAAATTCCCTGTCTCTCAAGAAATATTTTGTGGGGTCTCAGGGTCTCTATCTCGTCATCAACCCAGAGGATATACATTACATTCTTTTATGAGCATCTCTGAATAATGCCTTAATCCTGCTCCAAGAAACAGGGTCAAGTCCCATGGGGGCGTTTGGAGAAAGAGGGGTGGGGGTGCTGGTGGCTCTGAAGTCTTCTGGGGAGTCTGTATCCTGGGCATCAGGGTATCTTGACAGATTCATGTTAGCAAGCGGTGGGTTGACCCATAAATAAGGATAAGCATTTTTCCATTCACTTTTGAGGATCCCCCAATTTACAAAATCGTAAACAGTATTACCCTTTATAAGGATTAGAAAACCGCCTGAATTGGAAATCTCAAAATTTATCACAAAGTCATTTTCTGGAAAAAGGGGAGAGGTGGATAATAACACATAAGAGTTAGGTTTAATACTCACTCCGTCAAGCCTGTATGTTCCCGTTGGAGTGATGAGATTGAACCCATCAAGCACAGTTTCGTGTGGCGTTGAATTATATATCTCAACCCAGGTATCGGGATAAAAATTAATTTCGTTTATTATTATTCCCCCATAGAGTACCCCGGCTATAATAATCCCACTAATAATTTTTAAAATTCCATTCATATCTCTAATAATAAAGCTGCGCCCCCGTTTTGTCAAAGACTTTGCTGAGGGTTTGTGGCTATTTCCTTACTATTATAATTTTCTGTCTGCCGAGTAATCTCTTCTGTTTGCCAAAAATTTTGACGAAATACACTCCCTCCCCAATATAGTCAGGCAAGTTCACCTTCTTTTTAATCGGAGAACTGAACATCAATCTTCCAGATGCGTCGTAAATCTTGATGCTTTTAACATCTTCTGAGAGGGCATACAGGGAAACTCTGTCTCCGGTGTGTGAAAGTTTTAACCACTGCGATATTTTGTACACTTTTTGCTCTTTAATACCCTGAAAATCATAAACAAATACCCGTCCTGCAGGTGCCATACGTCCTGTAACAGAATCATACTCTGGTTTGATAATGAAATTTATACTGTTCGTTCCGGTGGTATCCCACCTCCGTTCGTATGCATCATACACCATAACCTGAGTGGGAATATGGGGGGATTCCAGATGGACCAAGGTTGTATCTTCCCACTCGCCCGCCGCCACAAGACCTCCGGAATAATAACGAACGTAAACATGGTTGCCGAGACTGTCATAAGTAGTGCCTAAGGGCTCTCCTATGTTAAGGAAATAAATACTGTCCCTTTCAAGCTTGTGGTCCCATGGTACCTCTGTATAAACCATGTAATTCAAAAGTTTTGGTATTGCATATCCGAAGAAAATGGCATTTCGGGGCGGAATGGCTCTGAAAACTGGATGTCCTTCCACCGTGTCTCCTGTGGGTACAAACAATGGTGCAGCGTAGTTCATATAAATAAAGTTTTTAAAATTTGTTCCGCCGCTGCTGTCTCCAACGCTTTTTAAATAATTTAGATAAAAAATCTGGTCTTCTATGTGTCCTGTGCGGTAATCTACGCTTACAGGATAGTAAATAGTCTTCGGTATCTCTGTAAATCCCACACCTTCAACATAGAGTGAATCTCCAAAGTACTCATCTGTTGTGGCATAACTTTCGGTCATATCGTAGTCCGTAACTGGAAGGATGTATCTGTGCTCTCTAAATCCCTGATTTGTCACTATTAAAAAGGAGGAATCTCGTTCTTTCAGTGCTCTGTAAAAATTTTCAACGGCTTCAGGGTACTCCATGCCAGGGTGTCTTGTTTCAAAAGTGTCCCTTATAGGGGCGTATTCAGGTTCATAAATAAAATTTCCAGCAGCCCAGTCAAAGAAAAGCCCATCAAGTCCGGTGTCCCTAAATGCAGTAAGGAGGAAATCAACTCTCTGTGTTACAAGTTCATTGAGAGCAAGATCGTAGTAATAATCTTCACACCAGTCATATCCTTCACAGTGGGGAAAGGGGCCGTTAGGGTTTAAAGTGAGTGTGTCACGGTGTTCATATACCCACGACATAAATGGATTATCAGGTGTGCCATCTGTAAAATGGTAGCCTGCTGGCATCCATTCGTACCCGAGAATTGTGCAACCGGCATTGTGCAGGGCTTCAATGGCTGTGCTGGAAATTCCGTCTCCTATACCCCCTATTTCCACCATGTTAAAGTTCAGGAGCCAGGAGAGCTCAGCGCTATCCGGATGAGGAGAACCTGTCGCATAATCCCCCTTTTTATAGGGGAGAGATGCCAGAGGCTTCCCTGATAAAAACATGGTCACAAGGAGGAACCACAACACTTTTTTATAGGTCTTTATTTTGTGCAATTTTTCCCTCCATTTCTGAAAATTCTAAACTGTGTAAAAGGCCCTGTCAAGCATAGTGAATAATTGAAGCATATTGCTTCCTCTTGACTTTTCTGACATTTGCCTTAAAATTATAAAGTTAACAAAGATAAAGAACGGGGGAAATAATACAAATGGATAATGCAAAACTAATAAATTTATTGCTTAAATATAAGGCTATTAAGCCCGAACAGGCAAAAAAGGCACTTGAACTCTCAAGACAGAGCGGAAAGGATATTCTTCAATCTCTGATAGACCTTGGCTTTATCTCCGAGGAGAGGTTGCTCAGAATTTTATCTCAGCTTTTTCATGTACAGATTGCTGAATTTCCTGAAGGAGATTTACCGGAGGAGCTTATTAAAACTATCTCCCCTGAGATTGCGAGGAAGTACAGGGTGTTTCCGTACAAGAAGAAGGGAAAAATGCTTGTTGTGGCTACATCTGATCCCACAAATGTTGATCTTATAGACAATCTGGCATTCCTCACCGGATACAGAATAAGTCTTGCTATTACTACTGAAAGGAAAATTAATCAGCTTATTAATAAGTACTATGGGGAAGAAAGCAAAGCGGCGGAAGCTCTAAAAG
>JALVLE010000289.1 GCA_027033555.1 Caldifarciminota bacterium
TACCTAAATTCAATTGCAGATGAAATGCAGGAACTTTTACAGGAAAACAGCGAACTAAAAGTGCGCATAAAACTTCTTGAAGAAAAGCTTAAGGAATTTCAGGAAATGGAAGAGGAACTGAAGTCTGCCCTCATTATGGCACAGAAAAGTGCTCAAACAATTATAGAAAACGCCAAAAAGGAAGCTGCCCTCATCCTTGAGAAGGCCAAAATAGAGGCTCTTGCTCAGACTAAAGAGGCTGTACTTGAAAGGGACAGGCTCAAAGAAGAGATCAAAAACCTTAGAAAGAAACGCTGGGAAATTATTCAGTCATTTAAAGGGGAGCTGGAATATTTTCTCAGGGTGATTGAAAAGGAGGTTAAAGAAAATGAGTGAACTTGCCCAAAAGGTAAAGGAAACAGTTAACTTTCTGAGGGAAAATGGAGCTTTTGATGTGGAGTTAGCACTCATACTTGGTTCCGGGCTCGGTAAAGTGGCTGAAGTAGCTAAGATAAAGGCGGAATTCCCTTATACCAAAATTCCACATTTTCCTGTCTCAACTGTTAAAGGCCATGAAGGTAAACTCCTCTTTGGAGAATTATCCGGCAAAAAAATAGCCATAATGAAAGGTAGATTCCACTTTTATGAAGGTTATACTCTGAAAGAAGTGGTGTATCCCCTTAGAGTGCTTTTTAAAATGGGAATGAAAACCCTTATTGTTACAAACGCTGCAGGAGGAACCAATCCCTACTTTGAAGCAGGTGACATAATGCTTATCCTTGACCACATCAATTTACTCCCCGATAATCCTTTAAGAGGCAAAAATGAAGAGGAATTTGGGCCACGTTTTCCTTCAATGGCAAAAGCTTACACACCAGAGCTTATCCAGCTGGCAAGAAAATCTGCGGAGGAGTCAGGAATTCACCTTAAAGAAGGTGTATATGTGGCACTTCAGGGCCCATCCCTTGAGACACCAGCTGAATACAACTTTGTAAGACTTATAGGTGGAGACGCTGTAGGTATGTCAACAGTACCTGAAGTTATTGCAGCCAGCCACATGGGAGTAAAGGTGGTTGGCTTTTCCATTATAACCAATGCCCTTAGGAAATCACAGACAGAAGGCGCAACACATGAAGAAGTAGTTGAAATCGCCAATAAGGCAGGAGAAAAACTCTCCACCATTATTCTAAGATTAATTGAAAAACTATAGTCAATAGGAGGTAAAAAATGAAATATACGCCATTATATCTTGCCACACTATCTCTTATGTTACTCTCCGGATGCGCAGGAGCTGTATATAAATACAGCTACATGGAAGATAATAATATCCATTACCCTTCAAGCGTATCTGTAGGGTATGCACCGGCTCCGGTCTCACCTATAGGAGGCTCCACCATAAATTTGATGGTAGGCACGGACATGGCTTATCTGGTCGTGCCTATGGGTTCTGATGTTACACTATATAACAAAAACTTTTATGTGGGATTCCGTGCAGGAGATCAGTGGAGCACATCCGACAATGAAGTGATTGCAGCCTCCCTGTATGCGGGCAAAAACTTTTTTATTGATAAGAACTCCGTTATTACCGTAGGCGGCTCTTATACCACCCTTGACCTTACACCAAGAAAGGTGATAAACGGGGATCTTAAGTCTGGAAGACTTGTGTTTCAAAAAATACTTTCCCGTTCAGATGATAAATCTGCCTTCCCTCCAATGGGCATGACTTTATTTATTACAAACAATCTTTACTCCTATACTTTTACCGGAACAGTGGAAAGACCCATAGGAGATACTATATATCAAACAGAGATACGCAAACTCAATTACGATTACTATCTCTGGTCAATAGGTCTGGGAGTTAAAATGCAATTCTCCTCCACTCTATGGTATGCAGAGCTGGGGAAAATTTTCCCACGGTATGTGTATGACAATAGCGACAGCAATCCCATAAGATATGAAGCCTATTTAATAACAGGCTTATACTTGAAATTTTAAGACAAAAGCCATGAAAAGAGAGGAGGCCATTCAGCTTATAAAAAAATACGTAAAAAAAGGCAATCTGGTTAAGCATATGATTGCCACAGGCAGGGTTATGAGGTATCTTGCAGAGAGATTTGGGGAGGATAGAGACAAATGGGAGATAGCAGGAATTCTGCACGACATTGATTATGAGAAGACCTATGAAAATCCAGAAAAACATGGACTTGTCTCCATTGATATACTAAAAAAAGAGGGCATTGACGACAGGGACATTCACAACGCCATTCTTGCACATTGCGGAAAAAAGGACAGAGAAACCCTGCTTGAAAAATGCATATATGCAGCAGACCCGGTAACAGGTTTTATTGTGGCGTGTGCTCTTATGCATCCTTCCAAGAGTCTTAAAGGACTGGACCTGAAGTTTCTAAAGCGAAGATTTAAAGAAAAGAGATTCGCACAGGGAGCCAGTAGAGACCAGATGAGAAGCATTGAAGAAACTGGAATGAGTCTTGACGAGTTCCTCAGTATCTCTCTTTCCGCCATGCAGGAAATAAGCAACGAGCTTGGCTTATGATTATTCCACTTTTTTTTCTTATCTTCTCCCTTGACAGCATACTTATTAAAACCAGGACCACTGAATCCCTGGATTCATTAATTTATTCTTATACAGAATCTGCAAGTCCTTATACAAGGGATTATACTGAAGCACTTTTTATAAGAGATATACTTGCAAATACAGATACCCTGCAAAAATCTATAATTGGGAAACAAATACTTGAAAACTATACAGGCAATTGCACACTTTATTCTTCAGAGGATGACAGGATAAACGTCTTGAGCATTTTATGTAATTTAAAAAAGGGGGAGATTAAAAAGGCTGAACATGTTTTTCGGCACATTAAAGAAAAACCATATCTTTGCTGGGCCGCTTTTTTCATTGGAAGATATGTGGAAAACAGTGACCCCAAAAAGGCTGTTGAGTTTTATAAAAAAAGCATTTTCACATGTCCCAATTCTACAGTTGCCATTTTCGCAAGAGACAGATTTCTGAAATTGCAAAATAGACATGGATGATTATCAAAGGGAACAGATAAGACAAACCGCTCGTAAAAAGTTCTAATGAAATTTTAAATGTCATAAAAGTTGAAAGACTCTAACTTACCCGCTTCTCTTTTTTTCATAAAACCAGGTAATGAACAGGAAAAATAACAGAACAATATAAAAAAGCATGCTAT
>JALVLE010000290.1 GCA_027033555.1 Caldifarciminota bacterium
TCATCTTTCCTCCTTTAGAATCACCTCTATATTATTAAATACGTTACGCAGACCTTCAAGGTCTTTTCCTCCGCCTTCTGCTTTTCTATCATTTCCTCCCCCTCCACCTTTTATGTACTGTCCCATTTTCTTTAAAAGATTTACAGCGCTCACCTCATTTATACCGCTATAGACCAATACATTGAAACTTTTATTTTTAACAGCAGCGAGCATAAGTACTATCTTTTCGCCTTTTGTAGTTTTTACAACGTCCATAACCTTTCTCAGAAACTTTATATCAACTCCCTCAAATATGCCTGTGAATACTTTTTTTCCATCTATATTCCTCTGATGCAACTTATCCTGTGCCCATACGGCCATTTTTGCATAAACTCTGTCAATTTCCTCCTCTTTTTCCTTAATCTCTTCCTGAAGTTTCCTTACTCTTTGCGGCAGAGTCTTCATTTCCCCTCCAAGGAGACCGGAAAGTTCTTTTAAAATATGGGTTTCAACCTGGGCAGATTCAACAGCTTTAAGTCCTGTGTAAGCTTCTATTCTTCTTATGTTTGAACTTGAGGCCTCTTCTTTTATTATCTTGAAGTACCCGATATCACCTGTCCGTGTTACATGAGTACCCCCACATAGTTCTATGGAGAAATTCCCTATTTTAACCACCCTGACAGTCTCTCCGTATTTTCCCTCAAAAAGCGCCATTGCGCCAATTTTCAAAGCGTCATGGTATTTCATAAATTGAAATTCAAGAGGGATATTTTCTATGATTTTCTCATTCACGATCCTCTCAACCTCTAAAATTTCCTCTTCTGTCATTGCTTTGAAATGCATAAAATCAAACCTTAATCTATCCGGTTCAACCAGAGATCCCTCCTGCCGAGCATGGGGGCCAAGAACTTCTCTTAAAGCGGCATGTAAAAGATGAGTGGCTGTATGGGCACGCATGCTACCTTTTCTATGCCCTTCATCAACAACAAGCACACATTCTATAGGTTCCTGCACCTCTGGAAAATCACCTTTTACAATATGAACTATTTCTCCCAGATACTTTTGAACATCAATTACTTCAAATCTGTACCTTTTAGTTCCCAGCTCAAACTCAATATACCCCCTGTCAGCCACCTGCCCACCACTTTCTGCATAAAAAGGCGTCTTCGTAAATACCAAAAAAAACCTGTTCCCATTTTTTGCATATTTTGTTAGCTTGGCAATAGTATTAAGCGTCTCATACCCGATGAATATGCTGCTTTTTTCATCCGAAAGTATATTCCACTCTCCAATCTCCAGTGTCGTTTTCTTCTGTTTACGAGCCCTTTTTCGCTGTTCTGCCATTAAGTTATGAAATCCCTCAAGATCCAGTTTAACGTTATAGAATTCTGCGTACTCCTCTATAAGATCAATGGGGAGGCCATAGGTGTCATAGAAAGTAAAAATTACATTTCCCTTTAAAATTCCATCTTGCTCTTTCGCTTTTTCAAATTCCTCTCTTAACTTAGGGAGATTCCTTGCAATATTCTCGATAAATCTCTCTTCCTCTTTTTTGATTATAATTTCTATTTCAGATTTCTTTTCAACAAGCTCCGGATATGCATCCTTCATTATATCAACCACTACTGGAACAAGTCTGTACAAAATCGGTTTATCCTCATATCCTATTCTTTGCGCAAACCTGTGAGCCCTTCTTAATATTCTCCTGAGTACATATCCCCTTCCATAGTTGGAGGGATAAATTCCATCGGCAATTGCCATTGTTAAGGCCCTTGAATGGTCTGCAAGAACCCTGAATGGTGCTCCCTCTTCTCCCTTGCTATACTTCACACCAGTTATTCTCTCAACTTCCTCTATTATCGGCATAAAAAGATCTGTGTGAAAATTGGAATCAGCACCTTGAAGTACTCTCAAGATTCTTTCCAGCCCCATACCTGTATCTATATTCTTTTTAGGAAGGGGATGAAGTTTTCCGTCCTCGTCCCTGTGATATTGCATAAATACAAGGTTCCACAATTCAAGGAACCTTTCACCTTCTTCACCGGGATTTTTTTGATTGGGATCTTCTTCCTCTCCAAGATCATAGTGTATTTCAGAAGAGGGCCCACATGGGCCTGTGTCTCCCATTTCCCAGAAGTTGTCCTTTTCTCCAAGACGGAGTATTCTCTCTTCACTTATTCCAATCTCATCCCTCCATATAGCGTAGGCCTCGTCATCCTCCCGAAATACAGAAACCCATAACCTGCCTTTATCAAGCCCGTACACCTCTGTTAGAAGTTCCCATGCAAATTTTATTGCCTCTCTTTTAAAATAGTCACCAAATGAGAAATTCCCCAGCATTTCAAAAAAGGTGTGATGTCTTTTTGTGAAACCTACATTGTCAAGGTCATTATGCTTTCCGCCTGCCCTCATGCATTTCTGGCAGGATGTTGCTCTTTTAAATGGTGGTTCTTTTTTCCCAAGAAAATAATCTTTGAACTGGTTCATCCCCGCGTTTGTAAACAATAAGGTGGGATCTCCGTAGGGTAAAAGAGGGGAACTTGGAACAGGAACATGTCCCCGTTCTTTAAAATACTCTATAAAGGTTTCTCTTACTTTGTTGGCTGTCCATTTCATTGAAATACCCTCCTTAACATTCTAACCTGCATTTCAAACTCAAGCCTTTCAAGCCTTGAAAAAGCATCCCAGAGGTCTTTGCCACCTACAAGTACACCATGTTTGTGAAGCACAAGTGCGATGCTATTTACAACTTTTTCTTTAACCTCAAGTGCAAGCTCCTTTGAACCAGGTTCTCTGTAAGGAACAAAGGCTATTTTGCCGACAAGGTCTCTTGTCTCAGCCAGCTGTGGTGTATATTCTCTTGGCATAACAAAAGAAAAAGCGGTGGAATAGGGTGGATGCGCATGAATTATGGCCCCTACATCCTCTCTCTTTTCATAAACCCACAGATGCATAAAAATTTCGCTTGAAGGCTCATGTTTGCCTTCAATGACGTTTCCATTTTTATCAATTATCACAAGATCGTCCACAAAAAGCATCTCTTTTCTCATGCCTTTTGGGGTAATTATGATATTTTCACCATATTTCACACTCACATTTCCATCAGTAGCAAAAATAAACCCTTTCTCGTAAAGCAACTTGCAGACCTTAATTATATCTTCAAAGGTGTTCATCTTACATATACTTTCGTAAAACCTCAGGTATTTCTATTGT
>JALVLE010000291.1 GCA_027033555.1 Caldifarciminota bacterium
CCTTATAATGTAAAGCCCACGAGTAGACTCAAATCTCTCAGTTGAGCCAAGGAAGTTCATTATACTCTGATCCGGCTGCCATTCGCCTTTTGTAACATCTCCTGTATAATACACTCCTTTTCCTCCGGTGACCACATATAACCTGGTTCCCACCGGAGAGGCACCATCTCTTATGCCTACGGTGTTAGAATAAGGAACATAAACCTTGTAGTGCCCTCCCTCAGCTACTGATACCACATTGGCGATGTGGTGCTCCAAACTTATTCCCAATCTATAAAGTGGAGCTTTAGCTGTGTCTCCAATTGCAAAGATAATTGCAAACACAATGCCTAACATTTTAAACCTCCATTTTATAACCTATAATATACTTGGACTCTATGTTTAGCTGGAAGAGTGTTCATAAAAGTATAGGCATAATTAAGTCCAAGAGCTCCCAGTTTCACCCCAAAACCTGCACCGAGAGTTTTTTCACCTTGATTAAATGAGTATCCAGTTCTAAATTCAATTTTATTAAGAACATTCAGATCGAAGCCAACGCTTATTCCTTCGTAATAGTCATTGGGGTGTATGGCTTCAAGCACCGCTGTAAGCCTATAGTCTGGCCTCTCAATGACTTCCATGGCAACACCCATTCTAAATATCATTGGGAGTGGATATCCAGAAAATTTCACTGTATCAACGACTATATTGCCACCCTGTCCGATATGATAAAAATTATAAGTACCGCCTGGTCGCGTATCGGGACCAAGATTCTGTATGACAAGTGCTATTCTTAAACTTTTAAACCCTGTCCAATAGTAACTTCCTACATCTATGGCAATATTGTTTGCTGCAGTATATCCTCCATAGTCTTCTCTAAATAATTTAACTGAAACTCCAGATGCAAATTTGTCCGTATAGTATTTTGCATAAGTAAAATCAATGAGAAAAGCTTTATAGGCTAACTCCTGACCGGTGGTAATAATAGCGCCATCTACAACTTTAGTTTCAGCCATACCTCCGAGATATGCACCAGTCATATAAATACCAAAATTTCCTCTGTTGCCCATATTATATACGAACCCCACTGCAGGAAATTCTCCGATTTCCAGCCAGCTCATATTGCCTGCAACAAAAGAATATTTAGATTTTAGGTTAGCTATTCCTGCCGGATTACTCAGACCTGCAAGCGGTGATCCAGCCACCGCCACATAAGCTCCACCCAGAGAAGCCGACACTGGATCATAATCCAGTGTCAAAAACGTTGATGTTGCAATCCCAACTTTGCTTACCTGCGTAAACAATAACAGTGTAATAAGATTCATGATTCACTCCCCCTACCTTAATATCATAAATTTACCTAATTTAACTTTACCATCAGGAGTTGTTACTTTATAAATGTACGTACCAGTTGAAACTTTCATTCCTTCCTCTGTTAGTAAATTCCAAGAGAGGCTCCCTTTTCCCTCGGTATTGTACAAAGTAATAATCTTATGTCCATTCAGCGTATATATAGTAATAGCACAGGAACGAGGAAGATTTTGAAACTCTATTTTATCAGCAATTTCGTTATGAGCTGTCCAAACTGCATTTCCATAATAAGGATTGGGCACAACCACCACGTCATCAAGACTCTCTCCAAATTTTGTGGGTCTTGTTACGGGAAGCGGATTCCCATTTTCATCTTTTAAATAATTGGTCTTTCCACTTTCAAGGCCCACAACTCCTGTAGGGGATGTATCATTATCATAGGCTGTTACCACATAGAAATAAGGAAAACCAGGCACCAATGTAGTGTCAAGGAATGAGTGTGCAAAAGACCCATCTGGATTTTTGGGTAAATCTGCCAATAGCTCCCAAGATAACGGCTGATATTTTGCTCTATAAACCCTGTATCCCTGAACATCAACAACACCCTTTATAGGATCCGGGGTTACTTCGGCTTTATTATCCCAAAGGAGTCTGACGCCATTCACGGAAGCAGAGTAGATTAATGAAGGTGCAACTGGAGGGACTGGTATCTTCCAGTGAACATCCTCATCCGGAGAGGATGGATGGGCTGGATCGCTATGCTGAGCACCCGCATAGTAGGCATAAAATGCCCTATTTATAACCTGTCTTAAACCATGCAAGTATCCTCTACCCCAATATTCATCTACTCCCCCATTGAGCCCCTGACCTACTCCTGCGACCCATACCAGCTTAAGAGTGTCACCTTCCTCAAGATGAAATGGCCCAACGGTATTGAGGAACCTATAATCAAATACAGACTGTCCTAAGTCATATGGGAGCGGTGCAAATCTAAAGTACTGAGTTGCTGTGCTATGACCTGCCAAATAGTTATATATATCCTCATCAGTTGCAGGGTCATGCTCCCAGTTCCACCACTGATGAGACCATGGACGAACAAAATAAGCGCCACTTGCGGCATCTATTACTGAATCAGCATCCTGCACCATTAGTTTGTCCAAAGGAGCATAAATCCATGCTCCTCCCACATAACCAGCTGCTGCACCATTTTCGCCCGTATCATCACCGGGATTTGCCGGATCATCACCATCATAAATATAGGAAGCGCCACGCGGGAATATATAAACTTTGTAAGGATTACCCGTAACAGGGCTCGTATAATCCACTGCTATGCTTGAATCACGAACAAGTTCACCGGGCTCATCGCCCCAGATGATATAATTATCTGGTACCCCATCTGGCACCGGTATAAAGGTATCTGATAATACAGTACCAAAATCACCAATTGGCGGATTAATCGGTAAGTTCTCCCATTCACCATTAGTCCATCCATCAAAAGCAACCATATCGTCAATATGAGGGTTGCTCTGATCAACACCTGAAACGTCACAATCGTACCATTGCCCTACATACAAGCTATCTATACTCGTCCCGTGCCCTGGGATATCGCATTGAGAAGAATTGTAAGTTATATATATTTCATATGCTATAAAATCATTGAAAGGATAGTTAGGCCACTGCATCGCCCTAACAATTACTTTTATCCCTGTATGTCTTCCACCACTGTTATTTGGGTTAAAATCTTTATAGTCTTGAAAACACGTAACTACATCAAATGGAGACTTGCCGGGCCCTGTTGTAGTCTGAAAATCCTCGCATGGATACCATTCTCCCATAGGATAATTGTGATTTGTCACATAAGGAATACCATTTACTTTATATCCTACTGTAAAATAGCTACCCCATAAGTAATAGTTGTTTACAGCAGCTCCACCTGGCCATGATAGTCCCCACAAACCGCTACCGAATTCACCTCCAAAAGAACCAAAATTAGAAACATAATTCCAGACGCCTCCAAGTGTCTGGTTCACTGTTAAATAAGCATCATCCTTGGTCCCACCAGATAATCCTTTATTTTTATAGAATTGATATGGTAGAGCTTTAAGGAACCCTACCATAATCAAAATCAATAAATACTTCTTTACCATTTTATATAACCTCCTTTAGAAACATTAGAAACCTTTAACCTGGAGCAACACTCCTACCCTTGTTCTTCTTCTTGACGCCCACACAGTAGGATCCCGTGTCTCGCCTTCCGGATTATGGAAGAATACATACCAATCAATATTTGCAGCGCGTAAGAGATTCTTCCTATTAAACAGGTTGGAAATATCCATAAACACTCTTAAATTAACTTTATTATGAGCAAAACTGAAGTTTTTGTAAAGTCTTAAATTTGTGTTATGGGTAGATGGATATCTTTCCGAATTTATATTCTCAATAGCTTCTCTCACTGTCTTTATCGGAGGAGTATAGGGATATCCAGAACCGTACAGATGCTCCACAGTAATACCCCAATTGTCTATACCTCCAAACAGGGGTTTACCCTTTGGGACAATGAAACTTAGCGCCACATGTAGATTGTGTCTTTGATCCCAATCAAGGGGTGACTCATGAGGTGGCATAGGATATCCTCTCCAAGCCCAATCATATGCATCCCATGGAGAAGAAAACGTACCCAATGCTACCTGAAAAGTGTAATTGATATCAAGTCCTACATTTGGCAATACTCCACCACCTGGTCTCTTGCTAAACCCAAATTCAATACCTCTTACGTCACCATAATCCTCATTTACATACGTTGAATAGTTCCCCGTTACTCCATAATGAATCATCTTAAGCCTTGCCCAGTTTTTAATGTCTTTATAATAGGCTGAAATGTCAATAATTGAATACTCATTAAAAGCATGTTTCACACCAAATTCATAGGAGATAGTAAGTTCCGGATCAAGATTAGCATTTCCAATAATGGGAAAAGCTCCGGAAAATACATAATTTCCTATTAATTCTCTTAACTCAGGCGGTTGCATATAGTGTCCGTATGTAAAATGCAATACATCTCTATCACTTATTGGGAAAGATATCCCTACACGTGGGCTTATATGCCATTTCCCTTCAGCTTTACGAGGATTTTTTATTCTTTTTACAGTTAACCATTGAGGATCATTTTCAAAAGGATCGGCTGAATCAGAAATTGAATACCCGCCTGAATTGAAGTAATCAAACCTGAAACCGAATTTGGCAACCATTCCTTCTATTTCTATTTTGTCTCTTATGTAAGCTGCCGCCTGATATGGCCTTACCTGGTGTTGCTTTAACCATTTTACAAAGTTATCCAAAGTATCACCGCTCCGCTCGGTAAAATTATTGTTGACAAAAGTCATATACACATTTCCACCAGAAGCATAATCTGCAGCATATCGCATAATATCCATTGTTTTGTATTCAATGCCAGCCAGAAGCTCGTGATATTTTGTTACCTGCCCTGTATATTTCAACAACACACTCTTTGTAGCTGAATGTCCGGTGTTCCACTGAGAACGAGGATAGGTATGGGGATCTGGCAAGTATAAATTCCCTACGGTCAACAAAGTATCTACTATCATTGAATCTGCTATGCCGCTCACCACTCTATTTCGCATCTTTAACATATCAGTAATAAAGGGATACTGATAATATGTACCGCTCATTTCAATCAAAGTATCTATACTCCCATCTCCCATTCGCACTTCTACAACATTTATGTCATTATTGGAACGCTGTCCCCATGCAAACCTATTGTAGGGGAAATAAGCATAAGTACTATCAATACTCCACCATTCAGGACCGCTTCCAAGAGAAGGATAGTAATTCTGAATTACGCTTTCCCACCAATAATACGGCAATTCAACATACCCCTCGTCTTTATGAACTTTCGCTCCTGGATAAAGCGAATCAATATTTACGAGATTACCTGTTGAATCTTTAAAATAGTCTATGTCAATTTCTACAAAGCCATTTTTGTCTCTATCACTGAAGTCGTCTATTCCGTCTCTGTCAGCATCCTCTATCACGTTGTCTGTAAAATCTCTGTCAAAGTACCCCAACCTGAATTCTATGTATTGTTTAGAATTAGGTATATAGTTGATCCCTAATGCTCCTTGCAATATCTTCTCTGAAAATATATCCGTATTATCCAAGGCAAGTCGCCAAGGTGCTGAATACCCTTTTACTCTACGATACCTGTATATTCCACTCGTAAATATTTTAAAATTCTTAAATGGAAATGTTATTTTCCATTGATAATTACTTTCTCTGTTATAAAAATTAGGATCATTGGATACGGGGAATCTACCTTTATACTTAGATAATACTCCAGAGATATAAAACCTTGGGCCATTCCTGTATGTTGGCACAACGGGCCCACCAAAACTGAATTCCAAGGTTTTAGCTTGAGATTTATGCCTATCCACCGCAGTCTTCATATTCGTATTTGTGCCTGTAAGAAAATCCCGATATGGATCCCCAGTGTTGGCATCAAAAAAAGCGTAAATTTTATCACCTAAAAGGGAAAAATCATTAGTATATGGCATAAGACTTATTTCGTATTTAGGACCTCCCTCTTTTGTGATTATTTGAATACTACCCGATGAAGCAGAACCTTGATCTACATCAAAACCACCTCTTTCCACGGAGGCTTCCTGCATGGCCAAAAGAGGTACAATGGACGTGGAAAAGTTAGTATATGGATCCTTTGTCTCAATACCATCTACAGAAAAACTAACCTCACCCGGTCTTCCTCCACGAATATGCAATTCTCCTTCTCTTATCACAACACCGGCCTGCCTTGCTATCACATCTGTTACATCTGTAACAGGCAGATTCTGTATATCTTTAGAAGTGGTTATAGTTCTACTTGAGGTGAGGTCTTTCTTGATCGCTTTAGGTTTTGCTGTCACTACAACCGTAGACTCTTGAATTGCTGCTGGTAAAAGATAGAAATTTACTTCTGTTGTTCTATCTGCATCCACCTGGACGTTTTTAATGACCATGTCTCTATATCCTATATAACTTGCCTTTAGAGTATAAACTCCTGGGGGCACATTTATAATTACATATGAACCGTCAATATCTGTGGCGGTTCCCTGACCGGTCTCCAATATAATAACACCTGCTCCTGGCAGGGGATCACCGGTCTGTTTATCAACTACTTTTCCTACAATTTTACCTGTTGTGCCGGCATATAGCATACCTGACAGTGCTATACCCAGCACAACACCTAACATATAGCGCCATTTTTGCATAGGCTACCTCCTTATCTTTCAAGACTGAATACTATGGTTTGAATTACCCTTACGCTCACAGGTCTATCATTCTGCATTGCAGGTTTAAACACATACTGTTTCACAGCATTTAAAGCTGCCTGATTAAATATTTCGTTGTCTGATTTTAATATGCGGGCACTTTTAACACGCCCGTCCTTTCCCACTACATACTCCACAACAACTTTTCCTTCTATACCTGCCTTTCTTGCAAGTTCAGGATACTCCGGGATAACTTTTTTGATCAACACAGGTTTCTGCTGGACCATGTAAAATTCATATACTGTATCCTCCTGAGGAGGTGGTGGTAATTCGCTTTCGTTAAATGTAGTTGGTCCAATATCTACTGTATCTTCTGCCGCTGCCTCCTCCTCTTCCGGGGTAGTAGCTTCTTCTATCTGCTTTGGCACCTGTGGCTTTGTCTGTGGTGGAGGCGGTTCCTCAATTTGAGCTTCAAGGTTAATCTCTTCTACCTGAGTCACGGTTTCGGTTTTCGGCTTGTATGCCTTTATTTCCATGTGACGCACCGAGAGAAATATAACAATAAAGAACAACAGTGCAATGCCTATAGCTTTTTCTAAATCGGTGGCATATTCCAGCTCTGGATCATAGGCCTCCACAATCTTTCCCTTCTTCACTTTCTTCTCTTTGTCTGCCATTTAACTCACCCCCCATTATTTTTTGTAATCCGTTGCAAAAACCACACGAAGGGCTTTTGCATCTCTCAATGCCTCTATCACTTTATCCACATAATCGTACTTTACACGTTTATCAGCTTTTATTGATACAATAAGCTCTGGTTTTTCCTGAACTTTTCTGGCATAAGCTATTTTCACAACATCCGGTGTTACTATCTTATCATCAACTGATATTTTGCCATCCTTTGCTATGTAAATGTGTGAAATATCACGTGTACGCGTAAGCTTCTCTGTTGCTCTGGCTTCTGGCAAGATAACTTTTAAACCTACCTCTTTACGGAAAGTTGTGGAAACCATAAAAAATATTAATAACAGAAATGCAATATCCGACATTGATGCTGTGGGGATTGCAACCTTCCCTTCTTTTTTAAGCTGTTTCCTCTTTGCCATCCTGCCCTCCTTCTATCCAGTGGGCCGTATTGATTTAAGAGCCACAGCCTTTACTTTTAGTTGTTTCACCACATCCAGTACTTCAATCATTCTTTCATACGGAGCATCCACGTTGGTTTTTATGAGAACTATTTTCTTGGGATCTTTTTCAAGTTCACTCTTTATCTTTTGTTTCAGTTCTTCAGGATTTTTAACTGGCGTATCGTTAAAATAGATCTGCCCCACATCATTTATGGAAATGTCTATAATCCTTTTAGATTTAATTTTCACGGTTTCACTCTGTTTCTCAGGCAATAGCATTTTCAGCCCTTTGTCACGTGCGAACACCGTACTCACCATGAAAAATATTATGAGAAGAAAGGCTATGTCTGCCATAGAAGCCGTCGGTATTTCTGCCTCTTCAGGCGGTTTTCTTTTTGGTAGTACTCCCAAGGTTTACCTCCTTATAATTCTTCTTCCAGCACACCACTTTCAAGGAGGTATTCCACAAGCATGTCTATTGCTTCGTCTGTATTTCTTGTATAGCTATTTATTCTGTCTGCAAAGATTGAGTAAAAGAGCGCAACAGGAGCTGCTATGATAAGACCTGTTGCAGTGGTTATTAATGCCTCTGATATACCTGATGCCACAAGTGAAGGCTCTACCTCACCAGCCAAAGCAATGGCTGAGAATGCCTTAATCATTCCTGTAACTGTTCCAAGGAATCCAAGAATAGGGGCAAGAGTTGCAGTTGCTGTGAGGTAAATCATCCCCCTGTCAAGAAAAGCAAATTCTGTGCTTGCCGCTCTTGCCATAGCCTCTTCAACTACTGCTCTACCTTTGTCAGCTTTTTCAAGCCCTGCGATGAAAATTCTTGCAACAGGACTCTTTATATTGGTAAGGTATTCAATTGCAGCATCTATTCCCTGGTTTTCAATAATATTTGTAACCTCCTTCACAAGCACCTTAGGGTTTCCCCTCAGTTTTATGAATAGAGAATACAGTCTTTCTATGATTATTGCTAATCCAAGGATAGCAAGTACCAGTAGCCCCCACATCATGGAGCCACCCTTGTGGAAATATCCGACTAACCCTTGCATACTATAACCTCCTATTTTTGTTACTATAAATTTTAAAACCATCTGCACCAACGGTCAAGTGATAAAAAGCACTATAGAGAGGGAAAAAGTATAGATGCCAAAGAGATATAATTTTCCGCCTACAACTATTTTCTTCAAAAGATATAACGACAGAAGACCGAAAAAGAAAGCGACAAAAAAACCTCCGATATAAACTCCGTTCAAGATGAGAGAGCTGACTTCTTTTATTTTGAGCAAAAGAGCACCCAGCACAGCAGGAAATAGAAGATAGAAAGAAAAATCAAATGCCTCCTCCCTTTTCAATTTTAGCCATCTTCCAGCAGTGATTGTTGTGCCCGAACGGGAAATACCCGGTAGTATGGCAAGAACCTGTGCAATTCCAATCAAAAAAGCCACAAGCGGAGAATTTTCTCTCTCTTTTAC
>JALVLE010000292.1 GCA_027033555.1 Caldifarciminota bacterium
GTGATGTACAAGTATGTGGTAGATGAGTTTTTGAAACTGGGTATTCCGGAGGAGAACATATATATGACCTTGGAGAGGAAGATGAAGTGTGGAATGGGTAAGTGCGGACAGTGTGTGGTTGGTCATAAATATACCTGCGTTGATGGTCCTGTTTTCACTCTATGGGATGTTAAAACTATCAGGAATTTGATTTAAGGAGGGTGTATTATGGGAAAACCAAAAATTGGGATTTATGGGCTTACCGGCTGTGCCGGTGACCAGCTGAATATTTTGAACTGTGAGGATGAACTCTTAAAACTCTTTGACATATTTGAAGTGAAATCCTTTGTAATGGCATCACGTGCAAAAGACGAAAACGTCCCTCTTGATGTGGCCTTTGTTGAAGGTTCTGTTTCAACAGAAAAGGATCTTGAAGAACTAAAGAAGATAAGAGAAAAGAGCAAAATACTGGTTGCAATAGGACACTGTGCTGTATTCGGTGGTGTTCAGTCCATGTATATGGGATGTGAACCCTGGATGGAAAGATACAAAAAGGTATATGGAAGAGAAGATGCGGTAACTATTTCGCCACCCCTTGAACCAAAACCACTTTCTGCCTATGTAAAAGTTGATGCAGTTCTTCCCGGCTGTCCAATTGAGAAAGAACCGTTTTTGAAGATGGCAGGTCTCCTCTCTCAGGGCGTAGTACCAAAGAATCCAGATTATCCTGTGTGCACTGAATGTAAATGGAAGGAAAATGAGTGCCTTCTCCTTAAAGGCGAAATATGTCTTGGCCCAATTACAAATGCAGGATGTGGCGCTATTTGTCCTTCGCATAATATTGGATGTATAGGATGCTGGGGTCCTATTGAGGAGGAGAACTTTGCATCAGGTATTGCGTTACTTGAGAGTAAAGGGTATACACTGGAAGAGATTGTAAAAAGATTTGCTATTTTTGGTGGTACAGAAAGGGGACAAAAACTTGCAAAATACATTGAAAAAGTAAAGGGAGGCTGCAATGGATAAGAAAATAAATGTGGAGCCCCTTGCAAGGGTTGAGGGGCATGGGGGGATCACAGTTACAATTGAAAACAATCAGGTTAAAGAAGTAAGATTTGACATCCTTGAAGGACCGAGACTCTTTGAGCAGTTAGTAATAGGAAAAACCCCGGATGAGTCTGTCTCAATTGCCAGCCGCATATGCGCCATCTGTTTCCTCTCTCATGCTCTTGCAGAAATAAGGGCTCAGGAGAGGGCAATGGATATAAAAGTAGGAAAGAAATTGCAGCTTCTCAGAAAACTTGCGCATTTCGGTGAGATTATTGAGAGTCATGCCCTCCATTATTACCTTCTTGCTCTTCCCGATTACCTTGGTTATCCGGATGCAATTTCAATGGTTAAGAAGTTCCCAGAGGAAGTGACCGGTGGCCTTGAGCTTAAAAAATTTGGGAACAGAGTGATGGAAGTAGTTGCTGGCAGAAGGGTACATGGAGAGAATCTCAAAGTTGGAAAAATTGGAAAAATACCCTCAGATGAAGAACTTGAGGAGCTTAAGAAGAGAGCGATTGAGTTAATTCCTGAAATAGAGCGCGGTCTTGCCATCTGGGAAAAACTTGATATACCGGATTACATGGAAGAGGAAATGACTTTCGCTTCAGTGTGGCCAGAGGATGGCACCTATGATTTCAGGGCAGATACAATTAAAATCTCCGATGGCACAGTATTAAAGGGTGATGATTACAAAACGCTCACCAATGAAAGAGTAGTACCTCACTCCTTTGCAAAAAGATGTCGCTATAAAGGAAAGCCATACTCTGTTGGTGCACAGGCAAGAATGCTCATAATGAAGGATAGACTTGATGGAAAGGCACTTGAGTACTTCAAGAAATACTATAACGAAAGATGGCACAGAAACCCTCATTATAACAATGTGGCGCAGGCAATTGAGCTTCTCTTCTGCCTTGAGCACATCCCTGAACTGGTTGACGAGATAAAGAAAACACCGTGGGAGGACTCAAAGATAGGACGCGAAGGTGGCAAGGGCACAGGTATTGTGGAGGCTCCGAGAGGACTTCTCATTCACCATACAGAAGTTGAAAACGGAAGGGTAAAATATGCAGATTACGTTATCCCCACAACGCAGAACCTTGACGCAGCAGAACTCTATATGAGAAATGCTGTTGAAAATCTGATTAAACAGGGTGTGGAAGACCTGGAACTTCCACTTGAAATGATTGTGAGAGCATATGACCCGTGTATAAGCTGTAGTGTACACCTTGTTAAGGTTGTGAGGAAATAATTATGGTGGTGGTGTGTGCTGTCGGTAATCCGTGGCGAGGAGATGACGGAGCAGGGATAGAGGTGGCAAAACGCCTTGAGGATAAGTATAAAGTCCTTTATTGTGAGTCCAATCCTGAAAACTACATTGATGAGGTGAAAAAACTTAAGCCTGATAAACTGATTATCGTTGATGCTGCCGATTTTTTAGGAAAACCAGGAGAGTTTAAGAAAATATCGCCGGAGGAGATAGACAGGCACACCATCTCCACGCATACGATACCCATATCTCTGTTCGTGGAATTAGTAAAAGATAGTTGCGGAGAGGTAGAGATATGGGGCATTCAGGCAAAGAATACTGACTTTGGCAGAAGTCTTTCCAGAGAGGTAATGGAGGGGGTGGAAAGACTTGCAAAACTTTTGAGGGGCTAAAAGAAGGCAGTAAAATTAAGTATGTGGCAAAAGTAGTTTCAGTAAGGCTGAAAGTATATGGCCGTGTGCAGGGCGTTGGTTTTAGACCTTTTGTCTTCCGCCTTGCCACGGCTTTAAATTTAAAGGGATACGTTTTAAACTCATCCGGGTCTGTTGAGATTCTGCTTCAGGGTGAAAGGAAAGATATAGAGGAGTTTCAAAAGAGGCTGATTAAAGAATCTCCGCCGCTTTCTGTAATTGACAGGGTTGAAAGAGAAGAAATAGATGCACCCCCTTATCCGGATTTTACCATAACACCAAGTAGAAAGGATGAGGGTTTTGTATTCATATCACCGGACATTGCGGTATGTAAAGATTGTCTAAGAGAGATGAGGGACCCTGAGGACAGGCGTTATCGCTACCCCTTTATTAACTGCACCAACTGTGGACCGAGATACACCATTATTGAGGATATGCCCTATGACCGCGATAAAACCACCATGAAGAAATTCAAAAT
>JALVLE010000293.1 GCA_027033555.1 Caldifarciminota bacterium
TGTCTATATTAAATTTAAGAGCGTTTACGAAATTTTTAACCTCCTCACAACCCTTTTGCTCTCCATCCTTTGCCCAGCAGAGAACTCTCAAGAGCGGCTCTTTTAATTTCGCCGCATGGCCGTGGAATTTGGGCAGGACTTTCATCATAACCGCAAGGTCAAGGATTTCATTGTCGCCATTTTCGAATTTTATAATCTTGTTCTTTTGGGCTTCTCTTGCAGCGTCAAAGAATAGCATTATCTCATCAACAACACGGTATCCAAAGTGAAGGTTAAATGGTTTAAGGAGAGCATTAAGGTTCTGCAACTCTTCTATGATACCCTTATTTTCATTACCTTCATTATCTTTCTTCTCTCTCAGAGCCTTATAAACCTCTTTGATATTTTCTTTGTTCCCGTACTTCAAAAACTCACCATTGTTTGTAAAGTCCTTCCTGAGCCCTTCAATAGGGCACACATTACCTTCATTATTGCTTCCAAGCGCCTCTTCAATATACTTTTCTATATCCACATCCGTGAATTCAATTGTGAATGCCCTGTCAAGAACCTTTGGAGAGAACATTGAGGTTGTCTCATCAATATTTACCGTGCCTATGATATAAAAGTTAGGTGGCAGGTGCAAATTTATATAACCGTTGTCATAAAGTTCTATTTCCAGAGCCTTGAGTTTTTTATAAATTTCTTTATTTTTATCATTTTCTTCCCCTACTTTCACCTTTATACCTTCCCTTGTGTAACCATTCTCATTTCTTCCACTTTCAAGCACACTCAAAAAATCAGAGAAGTAATACTCCACATGAGCAAGGTTCATTTCATCAAGTATTAGGAAATATGGCAAACTATTCTCCTTACACTTCTTGTAATTTTCAATTGCATTGAGAATAAAGTCAAATAGTGGTGCTGGTTCGTAAGAGTGCGTCAAAGGATTGTAAAATCCCAGTAACTGCTTTGAATCCTTCCAGTCAGGACGGACAGAGAGGAAGAGATGGCAAGGAAATTCCATCACATTGCACAAATTCTTAACACTTTCCCTTTTTATGACTAAAAGATTCTTCCAGGAGCTCTTTCTATCTAATGAAACGATATCCTCTTTTCTCTTATATTTTTTTTTCAATCTTTGTAATTTTATCAACCACAAAAATGGCATGTGCTTTATTTAACCTTTCTATTAATTCATCTCCATTTACATTGTGCTTCTCCAATAAACGATACTCATCTTTCTCGTTTGAGTATACCCCATATTCTTTAAGTTCTTCCTTTAACTCTTCTAACTTCTTTTTCTTATTGCTCTTCTCTAAATACCAGCCCTTTTTCAATCTCAAAATGTATTTTAAAACATTATTATTAGCGTCAAAATATAGCAAAAAAGTCGGATAATTGCATGGATTTTCAATCTCTCCTTTTAATTTTTGGGGCTCAATCCCGGTCTTTTCCCATATAAATATAGAGGGACCCTCCGCAGAAAGAAGATGGGATTCATCTTTATTCTCATCCCCATTAGCACCAATATTGGCTGCAAACAAAAATTTTGGACCTAACATCTCACTGAAAATCTGTGCCATTTTTGTTTTGCCTGTACCCGATAATCCCGCAAGGATAACAAAACCTTTGGTCTTCAAGGCTGTATAGAAAGAGGAGATTTGATGGGGTTTGAAAAAGTAACCCTGTTTTTTGAAATAGGTTAACAACTTATTATTTTTCTCACCCTCTGCAACATTCCTGTTCTGCATTTTATTGCCTCCGTTATTTCGCGAGAAAGGGACTATCAGAATTACCTCCTTTTACTTCATTAATATCGCCCACTTTGAAACCAACTCTCTCAAATACTTTGTTAGTCTCTTGCCCTCCATTAAAAGTACTAACAACGTCATCAAAATATTTTTTTTCTTTCAGGTAATACGCAAGTCTCAATAGGTGCTTGGGGGCAAATCTTTTACCTTTCACCTCTACAAAATATTTCCTTATCTTTACTTCATTCCCTGCATGTAATCTTTCGTCATCAAACCATTCCGGAGAACTCATCCATTTTGCTGCAGCTTCTTCTATTAGCTCTCTTGTTACCCAATCAAATTTTTTACTCCTCCTTCCCATTATTCCCTCCTTGTTTTATTTTAGGCACCATTCTAAACCACCCAACCCCCTCTTTAATTTCCTTATCTCCCTTTCCTGAGATGGCATCTAAAATGTCTTCAATAGTTAAAGGGGCTTTATCTTCTTTCCCACCAACAGAATAAAAACTTGGTTCAAAGTCATACGGATACACTATATAACAGGCTTTTGCTTTTAGAGCATCCCTGTAAGCGTGCATTTTTACTATATCCTTTTCATTGGGTTTATCACCATTATTATCACTTGCGTTTTCCCGTCCAAACTTGGCATCAAGTATAACACAGGGTTTTCCGTCTTTATTGTAAAATACAAAATCAGGCCTGAGATTAATGGGCGTATATGGTATATTATTCTTGCCACCAAACTTTCCCTGATATTCAAAAATCGTTCCATCGCCCTCTTTAATTTTTAAAGATAATTTGTTGCGAATTTTGTGGGTCTTTACGAAAATCTCTATTTTCAGAGAATCCTTTTTACCCGCATCTTCTTCATCTTTTTTATACCTGGAAATCCTATCAGCAATTTCAAGGGCTACCCAGAGTTCATACAGGTTGGGCATATCCCTCATATTAATCCATCGCGTCAAAAGGCTGTCCAGATTCGCTGAAAATAGATATTTTGCATACAAGCCAAAGAGTTCCTTGTACCCCTCTCTCATTCTTAAAACAGTTGAATACACAGGAACACTTTGCATTTGGCCCACTTCATCCAGCCAGTCAGTTGAATTAAACTCAAAAAGCCATGCCTTTAACTCTCTGAGTTTATCCAATAGTAAATTCCCCTTTTCCTCATTCTTTTTATTCTTTTTATCATTATCTTCACTATCTTTATCTCCCCCCTCTTCTTCAATCCTTATAATCTCCACAATATCCCTTGCCACAAGACCTGCAAAATACTTAACAAATCTGTTTTCCTTTGTGTCAAATGTCTCGTATCGCACAGGCTGTTTCACCTTTAACGGTGTGTACTTTTTACTTTCATAGAGAATAACCCCATCTGAGGTTTTATCTTCATAAAGATACCGTGTTTCTGTTAGAATGCTCATCAAAACATTCTCATCCACATACG
>JALVLE010000294.1 GCA_027033555.1 Caldifarciminota bacterium
TATCTGCATAATGCCCGCTTGCTACAAAATCATACCCTGCTCTTTTCATAAATTCAAATCCAAACTTAAATTTTATTTCAGGATTACACACCGCACATGGATTTGGCGTTTTCCCATTTAAATAACTGTTGATAAAATACTCAACAACTCTTTTCTTAAAATGCTCTCTTGCATCAAGCTCATGTACTTCTATTTTGAGGGTCTCTTTTATCTTTTTTATTTTTTGTAAATCCATAGGGGAAGGCACATTGTCATATATCTTCAGAACAAGTCCAAGGATACTGAATCCTCTGCTTTTTAAAAGATACGCCGCAAATGCAGAATCAATTCCTCCGGAAAGTAAAACCACTACTTTTCTCATTTACCAGCGCTGGGTGTATATATGTGGTCACCACGGAAACAGGCATAACAAAAATCATTTCTGGAAGGGTCTGTAAGATTATAGAGGTCATTAAGGGATAAATAAATGAGTGAATCTGCCCCTATCTCTTTTTTAATTTCTTCAATATCTTTATTATTTGCAATGAGCTCCCTTTTTGTGGGTATATCTATTCCAAAATAGCAGGGATATCTAACAGGTGGGGAAGCCACCCTCATATGCACTTCTTTTGCTCCATTTTCTCTTAATAGCTGGATTATTTTGGCTGAAGTGGTACCTCGTACAATGGAGTCGTCTATAAGGGCTATTCTTTTCCCTTCAACTACACTCCGAACTGGTATAAGCTTCATCCTTACCTTCTCTTCCCTATTGTAAGGGGATATAAAACTTCTGCCAACGTAATGGTTTCTTATAAATCCAAATTCCAACGGTATTCCACTTTCCTCTGAATAACCAAGAGCTGCCATTACACCTGAATCAGGGACAGGGACCACTATATCAATCTCCTGATCCTCCTTTCTGGCAAGCAGCCTTCCACTCTCTTTCCTGAATTTGTATACAGCCTTTCCAAATATATGCCCATCAGGCCGCGCAAAATATATAAGCTCAAAAACGCATTGGTTTTTCCTTTTAGCATTGGCAATTTGAAGACTCAAAACTTCACCGTTTTTGACCACCACAGCTTCACCGGGCAAAAGTTCCCTAATTTCAGTAAAGCCATTAACTCTGAGAGCCCCTTCCTCTGATGCAAAAGCAACATCCTCTTCTTTTTTTCCCATAAGTAAAGGTCTTGTACCGTGCTTATCCCTATAAGCTATCAACATTTCGTCTTCAAGTATCAAAATTGAAAATGCACCCTGCACTTTTTTCTCTATTTCTCTCAGTCTTTCGGCAAGAGGTAAATTCAAATTCCTGACATAAAGATGCAGAATAACCTCTGAGTCTGACGTGGAGTGGAATACACTCCCTTCGTTAACTAACCGTTCCTTTAAATATGCAGCATTAGTGAGATTCCCGTTATGCGAAAGAGCAATGTTTTTATTATACGCAAAAAAACATATTGGCTGAATATTGCTGAAACTGTCTTTATCTCCCGCAGTAGAATACCTGGTATGCCCTATTCCCACATTTCCTTTCAATGAATTAACTTCATTATCCGGCAATGCCCTTGCCACAAATCCAAAATTTTTTACCTTATAGAAGGTTTTCCCATCACTTGTTACAATCCCAGCACTTTCCTGTCCCCTATGTTGAAGATGGAACAAACCCTTTTTTATAATATGACCTATTTTTCCCTTATTCAAATATACTCCAAAAATCCCACAATAATCACGCATCCATCAACCTGTAAAGTGTTTGATAATAGTTTTCTTTTGCCTCCTCAATATGCATTACTGTTCTCTTTAAAGTAATCTCCTTCCCCCCTGTCTTTCCAATGATTTTATAAGGTATGGACAAATCTTCTGCCATGTGGATAACTTCATTAACATTTTTTGTGCTCACAAGCATCCTTCCTGGCCACTCTCCAAGCCAGAATATCTCGTCTTTATCAATCAGGCTCAAAAACCCCATATTGCCTCTTATAGCTGATTTTATTAATGCCATAAGAAGACCACCCCTTTTTACCGGAGTGGCATAACTTACTACCTTATCCCTTACCAATCTTGCTGTGAGTAAAAGTAAACGCTTTTCAAGTTCAAAATCACAACGTGGAACCCTCCCGGCATTCATGCCATAAAACACTGATAAATACTCACTCCCCCCAAAATCATCCTCTTCTTTACCTAACAATATAATTGTATCTTTCTCATGTCTAAAACCTACTTCCGGCTTTTCTGTAAGCCCTTCACGAATGCCTACCATCCCAATTACTGGTGTGGGATATATACGTCTTTTTTCAGACTCATTGTAAAAACTCACATTACCTGATATAACAGGTATTGAAAGGTGCATAGCTGCATCCTTTATCCCAAGCACAACTTCCCGAAAAGAATAATATACTTCGGGATTTTCCGGGCTACCAAAGTTGAGGCCATCAGTTATAGCCACCGGTTCTGCCCCCAGAGAAACAATACTCTCTGCAGCCTGACATACAGTATTTATAGCCCCATTCCTTGGATCTATTTCACAAATCCTTCCATTGCCATACACAGTAAGGGCAATTCCAAGGTTTGTACCTTTCAGACGTAAAAGGGCAGCATCGTGTTCACCAGGTCTTATTACCGTATTTATCTGTACCATATGATCATACTGGGTATAAACCCATTTTTTAGATGAGAGATTGAAAGAAGAAACAAGACTCTGAACCCTGCTTTCGGTAAGAGGCTCTTCCTCAGTCTGAATGGTAACTGACAGATAGGAAGAAGTATCCGGTTTTTTAATTTCAAGATAGGGTTCTTTAAAACCTTCCACCACAAAATCAACAGGCAATTCAGTGAGAATTTTCCCATTATATTTTATCCTGAAGACAGCATCTTCTATCACATGTCCGATAATGGCATAGAAAAGCCCGTATTTTTCAAATATATTTATAAAACCTTTCTCGCTGCCGGGTTTGACTATATAAATCATCCTCTCCTGGGATTCAGAAGCAATTATCTCCCAGGGTTCCATATCTTTCTCTCTAAGTGGTACTTTTGACAAGTCCACCTCAATGCCCACCCCACTCTTAAAGGCCATTTCAGGAAGCGTCGTGGAGAGTCCACCTGCACCAAGATCCTGCATACCTACAAGTCCATCCAGATCTAATAATTCCATTGTGGCCTCAATGAGTAATTTCTCCATAAAT
>JALVLE010000295.1 GCA_027033555.1 Caldifarciminota bacterium
TTTACCATACAAAGAGGGGGATTTCCCGGTTGCCGAGGATGCGGCGAAGAGGGTGCTTGCCCTTCCTTTTTATACCGGAATAGGAGAAAAAGAGCAGGAGTATGTTGTAGAAACCCTCAAAGAGGCGTTTTATAAGCTATCATGAAAATAACAAGAACGCTGAGAAAGGCGTTTTTCCTCCTTTTTTATCCCTTATTGTGGCTTATATCACTTTTATTTTCTCTGTACATCATCGGAGCCAAATTTGAATTCAACAAGGTTATAGTGGTATTTTCTGTGTTATATATATTCAGAATTTTTTTATTAAATTTATTCCATTTATTTGATGTCAGCTGGAGATTCGTCAGCATTGAAGAGGTATTTAACCTCCTTGTAGGCATGGTGCTTGCCGAGATACCTTCTGTAGGATTTTGTGTGGTAGCTGGTTTGGGTTTTGATTGGCGCTTTTATTTCCTTGAGTTTGTTTTAAGTGTCACTCTCTCTATTGCATTGCTTTCTGCAAAACGGATTTATCTTACTCTAAAAGCAGAGAATCGTGCAACAGGCAAAAAGAAAGCCCTTCTTGTTGGCGATGCTGTAAAAGTGGAGAAATTTCTGAGGAACATATCTGATACAGCTTCCCCCTTTGTTGTAGAAGGAGTTATTGCAACAGATAACTCAAGAAAGGGCGACTTTATAAGAGGTGTCAAAATTATAGGGAATAAAGAGGATTTACTATACTTTATTAGAAACAGGGCTTTTGATCTCGTATACGTTATAGAGGATTCAGTAGAACATGGACTTTTAAAAGACCTCATAAAAGAGTGTGAAAGGAACAATATTAGATTGAGAATTGTAAGTGTTGATGTGGGTTATAGAAACACCTCAATTTTCACAATAAGAGAAGTGGACACAGAAGACTTATTATTCAGAAGGGAAATAAAAATACAGACAGACGCCATAGAAAAGTTTATTAATCACAAAAAAGTTTTAATTACCGGTGCTGCAGGATCCATAGGGAGTGAATTGTCTTACCAGGTAGCGAGATTTACCCCACTTAGGCTTATTTTGCTTGATATAGATGAGACCAACATCTTTCTTCTTGCCAGCAGGCTCAAAAAGCAGTTTCCGTATTTAGACATTGAGTACTATGTTGCTGATGTGACAAACGCGAACAAAATAAAAAGTATCTTTAAAAAGGAGGTGGTTGATATTGTATTTCATGCAGCTGCGTACAAGCATGTGCCTGTGATGGAGAAGTTCCCGGATGAAGCTGTACGAGTGAATGTTCTTGGTACCTACTATGTTGCAAAGGCAGCAGGGGAGAATAAGGTATCAAAGTTTATCTTGATTTCCACCGACAAGGCGGTTAATCCTGTATCTGTTATGGGTGCAACCAAATACCTTGCCGAGAAAATAGTAATAAGCCTTGCAAGAGAGTATAAAGCGACGGATTTTATCGCAGTGAGATTCGGAAATGTACTGGGCTCAAGGGGCAGTGTGGTTCCCATATTTGTAGAGCAAATTAAACAGGGTGGTCCGGTTACCATTACACATCCTGATATGGAAAGGTTTTTTATGACCACAAGGGAGGCTGTATTACTTGTGCTTGAAGCCGGAGCCATTGGGAAAAGTGGAGAGATATACGTGCTTGATATGGGAAAGCCTGTAAAGATAATTGAGCTCGCTGAGGAACTAATAAAATTGCATGGGCTTGAGCCAAATGTTGATATCAAAATAGAATTTACAGGGAAAAGACCCGGGGAGAAACTCTCAGAAGAGCTATATTCAGGAAGTGAGGACCTTAAAAAGACTGAACATGAGAAGTTGTTAAGGCTTAAACCAAATGGAAGGTTTGACTTTGATTATCAAACCTTCATCCGGCGTGCCAGGGAATTGCTTGAAAATTATGATGTTGATGGTATAAAGTCCCTCATAGAAGAATATATCTAAAATTCCCAAGCTTGAATGTACCGCCTTATTGAATTATAATTTAAATATGCAAAATAAAGCATATTTACAAAAAAAATAAGACGGCAACCCGGAGGTAATTATGCTTGTATGCGATGATTTCGCAACAAGGGCAAATAAATTCAGAACCCTCATAAAGGGAGACGGTCTTGTGCTAAGACCCTGTGCATACGATGCTCTTTCTGCAATATTGATAGAAAAGGCGGGATTTAAAGTGGTGGGCACAACAGGGTATGGAATTTCTGCATCCCTCATCGGACAACCTGACATAGGGCTTGTGGGTTACGGAGAGATGGTGGAAAGGGTAAGGACTATTGTTAACTCTGTGAGCCTTCCCGTTGATGTTGATGCTGATACTGGATATGGTAATGCCATGAATGTGTACTGGACAGTAAAGAATTTTGCAGGCATAGGGGCATCTGGTGTAAGGATAGAGGATCAGGTATGGCCCAAAAGATGTGGCCACATGGAGGGAAAACAGATAATTTCAACAGAAGAAATGGTGAGGAAAATCAAAGCGGCAGTAAAGGCAAGGGATGAAGCAAATCCCTTTATGGTCGTGGGAGCGCGGACTGACGCAAGAAGCGTTCTTGGATTCAAGGCAGTTATAGAACGAGCAAAAGCTTACGCCGATGCAGGTGCTGATTATATTTACGTGGAATCCCCTGAGTCAATGAAAGAAGTAGAGACACTGGTAAAGGAGATTCCTGTACCCATTGCCTTCAATATCATACCAGGTGGAAGAACTCCTCCGTTTACACTTAAGCAGCTTGAAGATGCAGGAGTAAGATATCTTTCTGTACCAATGGTTTGTCTTTATCCTGCTGTAAAAGCAATGCAGGAGGCCCTTTTAGCGCTGAAAAACAAAGACCTTGAAACAATGGTAAAATTAGGTGTGTCCTGGCGAGAATTTAATGAAATTGTGGGGCTCTCTGAATGGAGAAGGCTTGAACTGGAACTGTTGCCCAAGGATGAACTTTATGAAAAATATGGAACTACTGATATTGATGAAATAATGGCAAAGGAGAAATCAAAGACAGAGGTAAAGTGGAATAGGGTCGGTTAGTATAATAAGCTGGTGTCCATCCTGCGGGTGGGAGGGTAAAAGCCCTCCCCTTTTGTTTTGACCGATTGTGCAAAATAATGTAAAATTTAAGTATGGCAAAATGGGTTTATATTGAGGATTTAAAGAAATTTATTGGTGAAGAGGT
>JALVLE010000296.1 GCA_027033555.1 Caldifarciminota bacterium
AGGAAGGGCTGTCTGTTCCCAGAGGTGGGATGTTGTTTTCCCCACTATTTGCGCGTTGAGCTCTTTCTGCAGGTTTTTATGGATAATATTAGGGGGAGCCACGAATTTTGCGATATTCAGGTTTTTTTTCAATCGTTTGGATATTTCAATAGCAAACCTCTGCGTGCCAGTAATTTTTTGTGTTAAGAATCTGGCATTTATAACCAGTGTTTTTTCCCTTTGACACTCCATTTTGTTTCATGATTTTAAGCCAGGCCACGCAAAAAGTCAACTATTTTGAACTCCAGGGCTTTTTCTGTTTTCTATTCGCGTGGTAGAATGTATAATCTTTAAGAACAAAAGGAGGTTATGATGAAGCTATTAAGGGTTATTCCACAAAATATGCTTGAGGGTAAAAAGGTGTTTGTAAGAGTTGACTTTAACGTTCCCCTGGAAAATGGAGTTGTTAAGGACGATACGAGGATAAGGAAAGCCCTGCCCACAATTAAATATCTAATAGAAAAGGGTTGTAGAATAGCTCTTGCCTCGCATCTTGGAAGGCCGAAAGGGAAAAGGAGACCAGAGCTCTCTCTTTCAGGAGTGGCAAAGAGGCTTGGAGAGCTTCTTGGGAGAGAGGTTAAATTTGTGGATGATTGTATAGGGGATAAAGTAAAAAAGGAGACAGAATCCTTAAAAAATGGAGAGGTTTTGTTGCTTGAAAATTTAAGGTTTTACGAGGGGGAGGAGAAGAACGATGAAGAGTTTGCAAAAAAGCTTGCAGAACCCTTTGAGGTGTATGTAAATGATGCATTTGGAACTGCACATAGGGCGCATGCTTCTACTTATGGAATGGTAAAATTTTTTAATGTGAAGGGGGCAGGTTTTTTACTTGAAAAGGAAGTACATGTGCTTTCAGAAATTCTCAATGCTCCTTCTCACCCGTTTATTGTCATACTTGGAGGTGCCAAGGTAAAGGATAAAATAGGAATAATAGAAAATCTTTTAAATAAAGCGGATGCCTTTATAATAGGTGGGGGAATGGCATATACATTTTTAAAGGCGAAAAACGAGCCCATTGGAGGCTCTCTTTTTGATGAAAAACACTTTGAAGCAGTTAAAGCTTTTCTGTCTCAGTATTCTGAAAAGTTCTTTTTACCTGTGGATCATGTGGTAGTCACAGATTTAGATTCTCTTGAAGGACTTGAAGAGACAGAGAAAATTGGGCAAGGCTTTATAGGAGTGGATATAGGGAAAAAGACCCGGGAGTTATTTAGAAGCAAGATTCTGGAAGGGGAAACGATTTTCTGGAATGGTCCAATGGGCGTATTTGAGAAAAAGGGGCTTGAAGAAGGGACATTTGCTGTTGCAAAGGCTGTGAAGGAGGCTACAGAAAAGGGTGCCAGAACTGTCATCGGAGGGGGGGACACTGTGTCCGCCATCCATATGGCAGGGTATAAAGATGAAGATTTTACACATGTGTCAACTGGCGGTGGAGCCACACTTGAATTCCTGGCCGGGAAAGAATTACCCGGTATAAAAGCTCTCAGTTAAGAAGGCGGCCTGTTGCCGCCTTCTTTGATTTTCTCCACGTTTTTAAAATGCAGTTTTGCTATCTTATTTAACGCAGAGGTTCCATATTTTTTTATGAAATCTCTTAAAGCCTCTTCTGCCTGTTCCCCTGCACCAGGCGGGAATTGCATATTGTACTTTGATTCCAGTTCTTTCAAATATTCAACATAGTGTATGCGTGCTATTATTGAAGCAAGCGCTGTTGAGAGATATTGTTCGGCTTTTGGTTCTATAATGTAATCTTTTTTGCTGCCTTTTTCAAAAAGAAAACTCCTTATAAATTCAGTATCTGCGAATCTATCAATGATTATTAATGATGCATCGGTACTGGAAAGGAGGTTTTCTATAACCCTTGCGTGGGCCCAGGCAAGTATGCGGTTTATATTATGCATTTTTTTATGAAGTTCGTTGTATTTTTGAGGTGAAATTAGCACCACCTCATATTTAAATCCTTTAAGTATTGCGGATTTTATAAGTTGGATGTTTTTATCGCTAAGTTTTTTGCTATCCTTTATGCCAAGTTCAATTAGTTTTTTAAGATCTTTTTTTTCAATTTTTACCCCTGCCACTACAAGCGGCCCAAATATATCTCCTTTGCCAGATTCATCGGTCCCTATCTGTGGAAATTGCAGGTTTTTGCTCAGGGTTTCTATAAGAAGCGTTTCAACGGTGGAGTTCAGGGGAATGGGGTATTGAAAGGTCCCTGTTGTTTTATAAAGAATGTATTTTTCACCTTCAATTTCAAAGATTATTTTCCAATCATCTTCGTGAATTTTTTCAGCTATGGTATAAAGGAAGGTGCGCACAAATGTGCGCACCCCCGGGGGGAGGATTATGGACCCGTTTCTTTTATTTTCCTTCAATTACTATAAGATTGTATCTTTTTTTGTCCACAAAAACCGTATATTTGCCTTCTCTTAAACCCTTTACCTTCAGTGTGTTTATTCCCTTATGGAGTCCTGTCCTGAAGGATTTTACCAGCTGTCCTGCATTATTGTAAACCCTTATCAAGGCCTGAGTAGTATGGGGAGAGGCGATTTTCAAGGAGTTAATAAACGAACCTCCCTTATTGTGGATAGGTTGAAGTCTTTTTTCTTTTATGCTTGATGTAAACCGGGGTATTTTATAAACCATGAAGTTGTCAATGTAAATCCCATCATACTCCACGTAATAATCTGTGATCATGTAAAATCTGAAGCGAACGCGTTTCCCCCTGTAGGAGGTAAGATTTATGTTTACCCGGTGCCATTCTGTGGAATCATTAAACGTTTCTAAGGTATTCCAGGTGGAAGAACCATCTTCCTGTATTTGAAAATAAACAAAATCATAGTCCGGTTCCAGAGAGTATTTTGTATAAAAGCTTACAAAATATAGACCTTCTGTGTCTGGCAGATATACGTAGGGTGTTAAAAGATAACTTGTATCATTGTTACTGTAGGGACCTGTTTTGCTGTCTGTTATTGAATAGGGAGGAGATATAAAGGTTGAACTTGTTGTATCCCAGTGATTTGTTGAAAATGAGGCATAGCCTGTGTCAAAATTGGCGCTGAATAATATTATACTCGTGTCACCTATTATTACAGGAATTTTCTCTTCCA
>JALVLE010000297.1 GCA_027033555.1 Caldifarciminota bacterium
GAATATAAGTGGGATAAGGTGGTGGAATTGAATATAAACCAGTGAGACAGTCAACCGATAAGAAGAAAACGTGTGAATATTTAAACATCATGCTAAATTACTGGCATTGTTAGACTTATAATGCAAAAATAAACCTTAATTAATTTAGACAAACTACTTGACAAAACTCCCCCCCCTTATAATATAAACCGGATGGAGGGGTAACACATAGAAATATACAAGCAAAAAGGAGGTAAAAAATGAGAGGGTTAGTGATAGCAGACACTCAGACACTTAAGGCTCCAAGTCCTGGTACTTGCAGTTGTGGTGGAGTTTGTATTCTTGGAATTCAGGCGTGGTACGAATCCAATCCTAAAAAGTAAATTTTCTAAATAGATGGATACCACCCTTTGTAGACGAGTTTGATAAATGCAGAGGATGCCCTGTCCAATACTTTTGTGTTGGAGGGGGTTGCATAGCAAGGAACCTTGGTTTTACCGGGTCGTTAACTAAACCTTCCCCTTATTGCAAACTGTACGGGGTTCTAATAGAGGCTATAATATACGACAGATTGCCCGAACTAAGGGATAGAGATAAAATAATTGCTACACTTGAGTGGATGAAGTCTGAACTTCGCAAAGAAAGAGAAAAGTACGAAAAAGGTTCGGAAAAATGGTTTTGAAGGAGACATTAAAAAGATATTTTCATTTTATCTTGATAGTTGTAATATTGGGAATACTCCTGGCGTATATTGAAGTTTTTGTCATAAAAAAGGGTGGAAGCGTAATAGATGCACTTTCAATCTCAGCAGGAAGTAATACATCTATCTCCAAAATTAAATCTCAACTTTTTCAATTTACCATAGTTTTGTTTATTTCTTTTGCCACACAGTTTTTGCTCGTGTTACTTTTTGCATACACAAGAAAAAAGGTGCTTTTTTATGCACAAAAATTAATGTTTCGTCACCTTCTATATATTGACCCCCATGTTTTCTATAGATACCAGAAAGGAGATATTCAGGAAAGGATCACATCCAATGTTCAGGCTCTTTCTATGTTTTTCAATCAAACCTTTCTTGATCTGGTGCGTAATTTAGCTTTCTTGTTGATAACAATTTACGTGGTATTCAAAATTCGTTACATATTCAGTCTCATATTTGCTGCCAGTTTCTTGCTTTTTCTCATCACATCTATATGGTTTGCGACTTTTGTTCAAAAAATCTTTCAAAGATACTACGAAAGCGAAGCAAAAAAGCGATCATTTCTGATAGAAGTATTAAATGGCTTCTTGAGTATAAAGACCCTGATAAAATCGTACAACTTCTTCTATCATAAGTATTGCAAGATTTTAGGCAAAAATACTGAAAGAATGTTTCAGTCTGATATTGTGCTCTTTACTTCTCTTTTTGTGTACGTGGTATTTTTAGGATTAACTGTTTTAATACTCTTTACAATAGGCACCCATCTTGTTTATGCCAGAATTATTACTATTGGAAGCTTTGTGTCGGTAGTGGTTTTATTTATATCATCTTCCAATAGTTTTAATAAATTAAACCAAGCCATATCAAATATTAAAAGTAATTTTGCTGCGCTAAAGAGATCAGAGACATTCTTTAATGAGCAAGAGGAAATTTGTGACGGTGACGTTTTTAAACACATTCATAATATAAAAGCGGAGAACATTTCTTATGCTTACGAAGATACCAAATATATTTTAAACAACATAAACCTCTCAATTAATGAAGGTGAATTCATTGGTATTAAAGGGGAATCAGGGTCGGGTAAAACTACCTTGTTATATATCCTTTCAGGTATATTACGTCCAACAAAAGGGAAGCTCTACGTTAATAATAAAGAGTTAGAGGAAGAGATGAGGTGTGCTTTCAGAAAACATATCGGATTTTTACCGCAGGAACCTTTCATAATTGAAGACACCCTTAAAGAGAATATTTTATTTGGTGAGGATTACGATGAAGAGAAATTCATAAAAGTACTCAAGGATGCGGGTTTACTAACTTTTTTCCAGAAATACGATAAAAATCCCAATATGTGGCTGAAAGAAGGCGGCAAAAACCTCTCTCAAGGTGAAAAACAACGAATTCACCTTGCAAGGATTCTTTACAGGGACCCCGATGTGTATATGTTTGACGAGCCTACCTCAAGCGTTGATGCAGCTACGGAGAAAATCATCATTCAAACCATGCACAAGCTTCACCAAAGAGGCAAAACCATTATTGTAGTATCACATAAACCTGCTCCTTTAAAGGGGATAGAAAAAATATATGAATTAAAAAATGGGCAACTTGAATTGCTTTTAATAAAGGAGGACAAAAATGCTCAAAACACTTAAAAAGGCTATACTGGAACCTAAAAGTTTAAGAAGTGACCCATATGTTGATAATTTTCTTGTGCCTCTCTTAATTTATACATTAAGCATTTTCATTTATAAAAGCACTTCCGTCTTGCCAATATTCACAGGAGTCCATCCTGGCTCCTCCATACTTACCCTGGGTTCCCGAGAAAATGGGCTTCACTTTACCATTCCATATTACCTTCCGCTTTTGCTCACAGTAATACTTGCTCCATTAAAGATAATTTTGTCAGGTAGCATTTTGTACATAATATCCAGGTTTTTTGCAACTGTAACTTTAAATTTTAAAAAGTTCACCTCAATTTTCCTCTGGATTTTGCAAATAAAAAGTCTGGAATACTTGCTTTTCACTGGCCTGTTTCTACTAAATCTAAAGGATTTTAAATTAACTTTATATAGGGGACACTTTAATGTCATTACCCTTTTAGTGCTTTATAATATTGCAGCGGCTATATCAGAAGATGAAACCTCACAAAAAAAGCTTTTACTTTTGTATTTTTCTGTATTTTTGGTACTTGAAACGTTGGTCATTCTATTGGTAAAATGATTGAAATTGCCCAAATCGCCCTGCTAAATCTAAAACAACATAAATTGAGAACGTTTCTCTCCGGAATATCTATAATGACTGCATCCTTTCTGGTATGTTTCACCCTAGTGATAGGCGATGCCATAAAATATTCAGTAAAAAGAGGCATGGATATCCTTGGGATGACGGATATTGTTATTGATAAGTATAACTGGGAAAAAGAAAAAATGTTGAAAAAAACGATAATACAGAAAAGAAAAAAT
>JALVLE010000298.1 GCA_027033555.1 Caldifarciminota bacterium
GGCCATTACTTCCAGACACGGTGCATTTCACACTGAGATTTAATGAATCGTTGTAAATTATTCCACCTACAGGATTGCTCAAACTAAATGTGTCAGCTCCGTAGTATATAAGGATTTCACCTGCCACTAGCACAGTGTCATGATGCTGGCCTTTAAGAACCTTTGCCATCCACTTACCTGAATCCACAATTGTGGTGTCAATATTTGGGTACTGTCCATTATAAAGTTCTCCAGCAAATTCTCCATACCATGAGTAATGGGAAGAAGGTCTTATTGCATACCAGGTACCGCTATCCTGGGTAAATTTGTTATACCAGTTACCTTCTATACTATCTGAAGTAACCACATGCCCGCTAAAATGCAATGTATCATCAGAAGACGCGAAACTTAAGGAACCGCTTGAAATCGTGCCACTGAAATTTTTTGAGAAGGTGGGCCCAAACTTAATTACCCCTGTAAAAGAAGTGTTATCCTGATCTATATCAGCCACATAAGGAGTCCTGTTGCCATTATTTGATGTCATCTGCACAAACCACCTTCCTTCAAGTGAAATATTACCACCATTGTTTCCCCCACTTCCGCCTCCTGAACCAGAGCCACCGCTTCCGCCTGTTTCATTCCCGCCTGAACAGGCAAGGGTTGCCCCCAGTATCAGTATTCCAACCAGTTTTAGGTGCTTCATACTTAACCTCCTTTTGTTATTTATTGTTGTATTTTATACAGCAAAAGGGACGGAACACAAAACAGAAGTTCAATTTGACAGTTCTCCATATTTCTTTTATCTTAAAAAATAAACATAAAAGGAGGGGAACAATGAGAGTGGCGATCCTGCTTGAAGATCTTGTGGAAGACGTTGAGTTTATATACCCTTACTTTAGATTTAAAGAAGAGGGATTTGTGGTGGATGTAATTGCCCCGCAGATAAAAACTTACAAAGGAAAAAAAGGGTGTTCATTTGCAAGCAAAAAGAGCATAAAAGATGTGGATCCTGAGGACTACGATATCCTCTTTATACCAGGAGGATATGCCCCAGATAGATTAAGGAGATACCCTGAAATATTAAACTTTGTAAGAAGGATGCATGAACTGAATAAAATTATAGGAGCTGTATGTCACGGACCCTGGGTTTTAATATCTGCCCACATAATTAAAGGAAAGAAAATCACGGGATACTTTGCCATTAAAGATGATATAATAAATGCGGGGGCAGCATATACCGGTAAACCCGTGGAAAAAGATGGGAATATTATAACAGGTACTGACCCTGAAGCCCTATCGGCATTAATTAAAGAAATAATAAAAGAGGCCAGAAAGAAAACCCTTTAGCCTCTTTTGCCCGATTATTATGGCCTCCTGGAAAATAAACAGGATTCTCTTTTATTCATTTTTCGTGCTTCTTGCTCTGACTAAAACAGTCAAAAATAGAAAAGACCCTGATTTTTTCTGGTATATTGAAGATGGTGCCACCTTTGTGGAGAAGCATCAAATACCAACAACAAATCCCTATATTTTTTTGCCTTCAACAGAATGGGTGGCGCATTCAATTCTTTTTTATGGAGCACTGTATTATTTTTATAAATTATTAGGAGACAGGCATCTGTACGCTTTTACCTCCTTTTTATTAATTGTGTTGTATATAGTTACCATTCTTTTGCTCAGTGGCAAAACAGAAAAACTTCTATCTTTTATTCTTCTTTTTTCTGGTGTTTATTACCTTATTTTCTGGGGTACAACACTAAGACCCCATTTATTCACCTATATTTTCCTTGGTATAACCTATATTCTTTATGAAAAAAATAAGCTTTTCTATATGATCTTCCTTTTGCCACTCTGGTCATTTTTACACGCAGGGGTAATTTCAGGGATAGGCCTGCTGGCAATCTTTGGAGCATATGAACTCTACAAGGGTCATGCAAAAAAGACAATAGAGGTTTTCACCTATCTCGTGGCGGGTTTAGCCGGTATCTTAATTATAAATCCGTATCATTTTTCTTATTTTAAATGGATAGTTCATGCATTTAAAGCAATGCCTTTGTGGAGCAAATTTATAACAGAATGGAGCCCCCTTCTGCCTTACATCATTAAAGACCATGTGCCGTATTATACAGTTGCTTTTATTGTAATAATTCTATTTTTATATCTTTTTTTGGCCTCACACAAAAGAAAAGAAGTAATGGATATCTTCCTGCTACTCTTTTTCACATACTCTGCCATAAGTCACGTACGAAACCTCCCTGTTCTTGGTATTACGCTGGCCTGGATTATGCCAAAGTATATTGATTACACATTTTTGGGGAGTTTTTCAAAACTAACATTTAAACACCTTGAACATCGTTTTATGCTCCCGATTTTAATAATCTTGCATATTGTCCTGATAACCGTATTCGTTAAAATGGACAAAACGTTTTACACTCCCTCATCATTTTATCCTGTAAATGCAGTAAAATTTCTTAAAACATGTGACAGCTGTCATGGAAATATACTTTTGCCATCAGACCTTGGGGGCTTTGTAGAATATTACCTCTATCCCCGCTTCAAGGTAAGCCTTGATGGCAGACTCTCTGTACCGGATAGTACTTTTCTGGAGTTTAATCTATTCTGGCGTATGAAAATAGACCCCATAAAGTATATTCAAAAATACAGAGTAAATTATATCCTCCTCCCCTTACGATTTCAATTTCTTGCCAGGAAATTAACAACACACAGTGAAATACATCCTTTCTATAAGGATAGCTTTTTTACCATTCTGTGCACATCCTTTAGCTCCTGCAAGAGATAACCCGATTCTTAAGATAATCACTTAACTTTCATGAAATTCAACATTTCCCAGCTGATTTTTTACTTTTATAATACCCCCTTCTTCACTTATCAGGTCCTCATCTATATCCACAGAACCCAGCGTATTTGATACATCAAAATTATACTTCCCACTAAGTTCTATTTCAACATTGCCAAGCTTGTTTTCAAGCACCCCTTTTTTACAGCCTGTAATTTCAAGTTCAGTGCTACCGAGAGAGTTTGAAATTCTAAACTCTTCCGCATCAATTTCCCCCTCAACGCTGCTTTTGCTTACATCCAGCTCAACGTATTCTTTGCTACTGATGTCAATATCCACACTACTCCCCCTGGAAATT